>DOMT01000032.1:10250-10370 GCA_003509825.1 Coriobacteriia bacterium | reverse complement strand
ATCAACGCCCACGGCACCTCCACGCCGGCCAATGACAAGAGCGAGACTATGGCCATCAAGATGTTGTTCGGTGCAGATATCACGGTGCCGGTGAGTTCCACAAAATCCATGACGGGGCAT
>DOMT01000032.1:0-10131 GCA_003509825.1 Coriobacteriia bacterium | reverse complement strand
CTCGGCTTCGGCGGCCACAACGCCTCGCTGGTCGTAAAACGGGCATAGAGCGCACAGCGACCCCGGCCGGATAACGTACTGAAATGAGGAGACATGCCACAGCTTGATATCGAACAGATCAAAAAAATACTTCCGCATCGCTATCCGTTTTTGCTGATAGATCGGGTGGAGGGTTATGAGCCCGGCCAGTGGGCGCGTGCCGTTAAGTGTGTGACGGCAAACGAACCGTTCTTCGAGGGGCACTTCCCCGAAAAAGCGGTGATGCCCGGCGTGCTCATCCTCGAGGCGTTGGCGCAAACCGGCGGCATCGCCTTGCTCAGCGAACCCGGTAACGAGGGTAACATCGTCTTGTTCGGCGGGGTAAAAAACGCCCGCTTCAAGCGGATGGTGGTGCCGGGCGACGTGCTTGAACTGGAGTGTAAGCTCACCAAACGCTGGGGACCGGTGGGGTTCGGCGAGGCCAAAGCCACCGTCAACGGACAAATCGCCTGCCAGGCCGAGATCTCGTTCATGCTGCCGGATGCAAAAGAGGCAAGCGGTGGGAAAGCGGCCGGAGACAAGGAGTAGTGGGTGAGGTAGATGGCCGAAATAACACACCTGAAAACCTTGGAGGACACTTTCAATAACGTATATGTGAAAATCAAGTTGCAGTTGTACAAACGCCTGCTGCAAAGGTTGGAGACACGCGAAGCCTCGCTTTCGACCGTAGAAACCTTCAGTGTGGAGGTCATCGACGCGCTCGGCGCACCGACGCTCTCCGAGTTTGCCAAGGCGGCGGGTATCTCCGTTGCCAATGCCACCTACAAGGTGCAAAACCTCATACGAAAAGGCTACATCCAAAAACAACGTTCGGAGGCGGATCGCCGCGAATCGCATCTCCACGTTACGGAGCGCTTCAACGAATATAAGAAGCTGCACACGGAATACATCAACACCGTCGTAAAACGGGTTGAAGCAAGCTGCTCACCGGCCGATGTGGCCGCCTTCAGACGCGTGCTCAAGACCATCGACGACGAACTGATGCCCGAGGTTGCGCTGGGTGATAAAACCGCCGCGCTGCGGCCCCGGTAACGAAAACAGCCGCGCTGCAAGGCGCCCCGCGGTCACCTTATGGCCGCGATACGGCCTTGCTGCCCTTACTAATGTATGATGATGTTGCCGGGCAGCTGTCTGGGGGTATCGGTGTCGAAGTGAACGTTGAGGTCAACGCGGGTGCCGATGCCGTTTATCACGCCGCTGCTGGTAAACTGCCAGATATCGATGGGATAGGTGGCGTGCGGTTCGCGTGAGTCGTATTCGGCGAACCAAAGGTCGTAGTCGAGCAGTAGGGTGTAGTCGTAGTAGGCCATGTCGTGGCGGTTGCCGTAGAGCATCGGTGTGTAGCCGGCCGCGGCGATGCGCTCGCAAAAAACCCCGGCATTGGCCGAGCGTTGGGCGGCCGAAAGGCCGTTGCCCCGGCCCTCGCTATCGGAAACCGACTCGAAATCATAGACTACGGGGTAATCCAAGGCACGTCCGTTGAGCTTGGCGAGCACGTAATCGGCCTCCTCCAAAGCCTCCGCCTCGTTGATGGATTGGGAGAAGAAGTACACACCCACCTGCAAACCGGCCTTGCGGGCTCCTTCGATATTGGCTTCGAACTGCCTGTCGGCAATCAAGGTACCGCCGATATAACCGCGCGCCCCGACCTTGACGATGGCAAACTCGATACCGTTTTTGGCTACGGCCTGCCAATCGATGACACCCTGGTAATCCGAGACATCGATCCCGATGCGCGAAGAGGCGCTGCCGTTGATCTCGTAACTCTTGGTTGAGTCGACCTCCCCGGTAACACTGCCCGCACCTACGGGTGCCTGCTCGGCCTGCGTACTGCGTTGCAACGTTTGCTGCGATTGAGATGATTGCGAAGCCCGGGGTACTTGCGTCGAAGCCGAAGTTTCTTCGGCTTGACTGAAAATGGGCAAGATGACGAGGGTGGGGATCGCTAAAAAAATCAGCAGATTAACGCCGACCAAGACACCGATGATCACGGTCTTGATCCGTTCTCCCAAACCATCGTCGCTTCTCGACCCGACTTTGACTTTCTCTATGAATACCCGAAGTGCGGACATGATCGTCCGTATGGGTCCCCCGTTGTTATCAGCCATAATAAAATCATGATACTACAAACGTGGTATCGATATGCCCCGCAGTGCATCGCGCTGAAAATCCGTTAGTGGGCTTCATGGTCACATATGCATAGAATTAGCCTATGACAAGAGACGGAGGCTTATATCATGCCGAGCAATAACAGTAAATACACTCCGCAATTCAGGGAGCAGACCGCAAGACGTATCATCGAGACAGGGAAATCGGCGACATCGATGTCGGAGGAATCGGGCATCGATGTCAATACGGTTTGTAGATGGGTGGGGGATTTCCAAAAAAAGCATGGACTGCCAAGCCAGGGTGAGGAAAGGACGAGGAGATAAAAGGGGTTCGGGGCAAAAGGTGAGGTGGGTTTATTTTGGGAAAACAAGGATCCGGTCAAAGAACTGAAAAGAAGGGAAAAGCGAATAGCCGATCTCGAAAAAGAAAAGGAGATACTAAAAAATCCCTAGCCATCTTCGCTCTACACCGCGCATGAGGTATGAGGCGATGGAGTGTCTCAAACACGAGCATAGCGTGCGAAAGATGGCAAAATCCCTTGAAATCAAGGAATCGGTGTTTTATCAGTGGGGACGTAGGGAAGGGGCGCGAAAGGAAAAAAGGCATGAAGAGGAAAAGCTCGTTGAAGATGTTCGCCGGGTGTTCGACGCATTCAGGCAGGTATGCGGATACCGGAAGATGACGACCGTGCCGGCCGCCTAGTGTCCGTTTTCTTGACACAGCACAGTCCGGTGTGTGCACGTGTCTTCAATGATCTGCAAAAGGAATCGGATGCTTCCCGTTTTGACGGCCTCATCAAAATAGGCATAGATGAAACGAGCTACAAAAAAAGTCATAAGTACATGACCGTCGTTGTCGACCATGACCACAACCGGGTCGTACGGTGTGGCAAGGGACATGGCAAGGAAGTGCTGAGGTCGTTTTTCGATCTATTGAGCGATACACAAAGGAAGAGTATTCGTGTTATCACCGCGGATGGGGCAAGATGGATAGCATCCGCTGTGGCCGATAGGTGTCCGAATGCCGAGCGTGTGATGGACTCGTTTCATGTGGTGTCATGGATGACCGACGCACTTGATGAGATTCGCAGGCAAAGTTGGCGTGATGCCTTGAAGCAGGTACGGCAAGCGCCGAAAAGAAACCGTGGGCGACCAAAGAGAGACGAGCGGGTAAATCCCGAGAAAGCGGCAGCCGTTGCTATCAAGCAGGCTCGCTATCCCTTGCTCAAAAACCCTGACAATCTTACCGAAAACCAACGAGTGAAACTTGAGTCCATCGCCCGTTCGGACGGACGGCTGTACAGGGCATATCTTCTCAAAGAAGATCTCCGTTCGGTGTTTTCTGTTAAAAATCACGATGTGGCGACAAAGCTTCTTGATGGATGGCTTTTCATGCTTGCCGATGTCGGATTCCAGAGATAGTGGAACTTTCCAGAAAAGTCAGGCGACACAAGGGTGGAATACTAAGGGCGGTAGAGCATGAGATATCGAATGCGCGGATAGAGGAGATCAACAACAAAATCAAATTAACCGTGAGGATGGGCTATGGATTTCGAAACATCGACAACCTCATCACCCTTGTTATGCTTAGGTGCTCAGATCTACCGATCAGCCTACCGGGACGAGTGCCGAAGGCTGCTTAGGATACGAAGATTCTATCCACACATCCTGGCGAAGCCCTTTAAAATAGAATCGTAAAGAATACAACAAGGGGGAGCCTATAATCTGTAAAGTTTATTGAATGTTCAGAATTTGAAGGATATACTGATTTGCTGAACATCAAAGGAGGTTGCATGCTCGGTGAACCCGAATTTATCATCCTTAAAACGTTGCTTACAGGTGGTGCTGTCAATCAAAGGGAGTTGGCTGTACAAGCGAAACTCTCTCTTGGAAGTGTCAACGCCTCACTCAAAACTTTGCGTGACAAGAGGTTTCTCGACGGCATGTCGATCACCGATGAGGGCATTTCGGCGCTGGGGCACCATAAGGTAGACAACGCTATCATTATGGCGGCCGGTATGTCGACACGCTTCGCACCGCTTTCCTACGAGCGCCCCAAAGGAACGCTGACGGTGCGAGGCGAGGTCTTGATTGAGCGAATCATTCGACAATTGCAGGAAGCCGGCATTACCGATATCACCATCGTCATCGGCTACATGAAGGAGCAATATCTCTATCTGGAGGATAAGTTTAACGTATCTTTGGTGGTAAGCAATTGGTACAAAGAGCGTAACAATCATTCAAGTTTGTATTTGGTGCGGGAAAAACTAGCCAATACCTACATCGTAACGTCTGACAACTATTTTGTCGAAAACCCCTTTGAGTCCCATGTCTATCAAAGCTACTACAGCGCCATATATCACGAGGGAGCCAGCAAGGAATACTTTTTGGAAACCGGTAGCAAAGATCGCATTACCAAGGTAACAGTGGGTGGAAGCGATGGTTGGATCATGTATGGGCATGTCTATTATGACAAACTATTTTCCAGTATCTTTGCCAGCATACTTGAAGATACCTTTGAGTTGCCTGAGACCGTGAACAAGCTATGGGAAGACATCTACATCGATCACATTAAAAAGTTGGATATGAGAATCCGGCGATATTCCGAGGGTGTGATCTACGAGTTCGATTCCCTGGAAGAGGTTAGAGACTTTGATGAGGACTTTATCACCAACATTGATTCGGCGATTCTCAGTAATATCGTAACGGTGCTTGGGTGTTCGCGAAATGATATTCGTGATATTACGCCCATCGAACAGGGTCTCTCCAATACATCATTTTATTTTAAGGCAACCGAAGCCGGCTACGTATATCGTCATCCTGGACAAGCAACTGTAGGGTTGATCGATAGAGCTGTCGAAGAATCGGTGGAAAAAATCGCCCATACTCTTGGATTGGATAGAACATTTGTCCATTTGGATTCGCAAACAGGATGGAAAATATCCAAGCACATCGATGTTTCTGAAAGCTTTGACTATCACAATCCCAAACATGTCAGGGATGCCATGACCATGATCCATAGACTGCATGACTCAGGAGTTTCCGTCTCCAACACCTTTGACCTGCGCACCGAAACCGACAGGATCAAAAAGCGAATGGGGAAGAGCGCCTATCTGCAATTTGCAGACTTTCATGAGTTGGATGACAGGGCGGGCAGGATATACGAATTCGCCATTAAACATGGGGCAAAGATGGTTTTGAGCCATAATGATTTTTATGATCCCAATATTTTGGTGCACAACGAGGAATTGTTTTTAATCGACTGGGAATATTCGGGCATGAGTGATTACGCTAGCGACCTTGGAACTTTCATCTGTTGTTCGGATTACACTTATGAACAGGCGGTCAAGGTGCTGGAGCAATACTTTGACAGGGAATTGACTCCCGTGGAGCTCGCTCACTGCATTTCCTATGTTTCGCTTTCCGGCTATTACTGGTTTGTATGGGCCTTGAATAAGGAGGCAGAGGGGGAGAGCGTCGGCGAATATCTTTATCTTTGGTATCGGTATGCTAGAGAATACGGTATCCGTGCAGAGCGGTTGGCCCAGGCTTTATTGCAGGGGGCTTAAACACCAATACTTAGAACGGTGGCTTTATGGGGACACCCGAGTTTGTTCATCAAAAAATGAATTAAATGTCCGGCGGGAGATCCGAAGATAGGGGGATGCAGATCAACGGGAAAGGAAAAGGTATTTATGCAGGATTGGCTGACAACACATTTTCTCGAAAGCACTCCGATGGAGATATTCGGCTTCATCGTTGTAATGATAATTATGGGTTGTGCTATTGCGGGCGCCATATCTTCGGTGATAAAACCCAAGAGCGACCTCGGAAAGGAGTTTGTCTCTGGCATCGATTCCATCGGCCCTATCTTTTTGCCCGTAGCAGGGGTTATGGCCGCCACCCCTTATCTCACTGCCTTTGTGGGAGGGGTGTTTGGTCCTGCCTTTTCGGCTATAGGAGCGGACCCGTCTATGGCTGCAACCACTTTCATCGCCATAGATATGGGTGGTTATCAATTGGCTGAAGCGCTGGCGCAGACCAAGGAAAGCTGGATTATGGCGATGACCGTGGGGTATATGGGCGGTGCAACCATTGTATTTACCATCCCTGTAGCCCTGAAGATGATCAAAAAGATCGATCGCAAATACCTGGCTCTCGGTGTGATGTGTGGATTGCTCTCCATTCCTATCGGTGTTTTTGTTGCCAGTGCTATCATTGCATTTGCTAACCCCTTTATTCGTGAAACTATAGCCGCCGGTTCCGGTGAAGCCTCCTATCAGCTTTCGTTGGGCTTTGCCACCATCGGTTTTAACCTTATTCCCCTTGTCATCATATGTGGCATTTTGGCTCTCGGCCTGAAGTTCAAGCCGGATGTCATGATCAAAGGCTTTATCGTTTTCGGTCGCCTTTTGGAAAGTGTTCTAAAATTGGTATTCGTCTGCGTTGTTGTGGAATACTTTACCGGCCTGCCGACGGCGTTTTTCGGCAATTATTTCGGGTTTGAGCCAATCATTGCCGATGAGGAGGACATATTTAGAGCCCTGGAAGTCGCTGGGGCGATCGGCATCATGCTTTGCGGTGCCTTTCCGATGGTATATCTCATCAAACGTTACCTCCATCGCCCGCTTGCGGTCGTAGGTAAGGTGTTCGGTCTGTCTTCGGATGCGACAACAGGTATTTTGGCTGCTGCCGCCAATGTCATCGCGTTGCTAGAAATTGTGAAGGATATGCGTGCGCGAGACAAGGTGATCTGTTTGGCCTTTGCCGTCTGCTGTGCGTTTTTGTTCGGAGATCACCTCTCGTTCACCGCCAATTTTCAGCCTTCGTTGATCGCGCCCGTTATGATCGGAAAGATCGTCGGTGGTGTTGTAGCTGTTTTTTTTACTAAGTATCTTGCTCTTAGGAAAGCCGAGCAATTGGAGGCTGAAGACATTGCTTCAGGTTTGCTTGTGATAGATGAAAGGGGTCGAGCCGTCGAAACTTCCGTCTAGAGCTTCTCTGCCGGTATTGAAAGATGCTTCGGATGCCTGACGGATGTGATGAAACAAGAAGTAGGTCCAGATCATATTAGCTATAATACTTGAAGGTACTGGATGGGTTTTTCAAGCTAGGATTGGATGACGATGGCGATGTGGGGGTGTTGGCGCGAAAAATAAAATGGGAGGACGAAAGGAGGGGGATGTCGTGTCGGATACGAGCAGCTCGCAGGCCTCCTCCGACCGTCCCACGCAGCGCCAACTCAAGGTCGTGCAGCGCACCACCTTGATCGCCGCGATGTTTGCGGGATTCATCTTTCCCTTTTCCGCCAGTTCGATGAATATCGCTGTGCCGATCATCGGTGCGGAGTTCGAGGTCGGTGCAACGCATCTCAGTTGGATCGTTTCGGCGCTGATGCTTTCCACCATCGTGTTCAGTGTTCCCTTCGGGCGCTTTGCCGATCTGCGGGGCAGGCGCCGTCTTTTCAACATCGGCATCTTCATCTTTTTCATCACGACTTTGGTGATTACCTTCGCGCCGAACTTCCCCGCACTGATCGCACTGCGCGTGGCGCAAGGCGTGGGAGCCGCGATAATCACCTCCACCAACCAGGCCATACTCATGGAGGTATACCCGGTTTCCGAACGTGGCAGGGTGCTCGGACTTTCGGTCATGTCGGTCTATATCGGGCTTGCCTGCGGTCCGATATTCAGCGGATTCATCATCCACTATCTAAACTGGCGGGCCGTGTTTGCCATCACCGCGGCCTTTACGCTCATCATCTTTTTCATTGCCTTGGCTAGCTCGGCGAAGGCGAGAAAAAGCGGCGTTTTGCAGGAGGTTGCGCAGGGCTCGGCAGGCATCGACCCGGTAAACACCCTGCTGTACATGACCGCGATTCTCGCAACGATGTACGGGCTGACGATTTTCGCCCAAAACATTTTGTCTTACATTCTGTTGGCGGTGGGTGTCGTCCTCTTCGTCATCTTTACCAAGCACGCGACGACGATCAAGCATCCGGTGGTCGAGGTACGTCTGTTCAGGCGCAATCTCCGCTACATAACCACCAATATCGTGGCGCTCTTGCAGTACGCGGCAACGTTTGCGCTCGGATATGTGATGTCTATCTATCTGCAGGTGGTCAAGGGGTTTCCGGCGGACATCTCGGGGCTCATCCTCGTCGCCCAGCCGGTGACGATGGCGATCATTTCGCCGATCGTCGGCAAGCTCTCCGACAGAAAATCACCCTTTGTCATAGCGTCCGTCGGCATGGCGATCTGCGCGATCTCGATGCTTTCCTTGGTTTTGATCGAAGAAGATGCCTCGCCTTTGCACATCATTTTCAATCTTTTGGTGGTGGGTGTCGGCTTCGGCATTTTCTCGTCTCCCAACACCAACGCGGTGATGTCGTGCGTGGCTCCGAAAGATTACGGTGTGGCCGGCTCGATTTTGGGAACCATGCGTTCGTCCGGCCAGCTGATAAGCATGGCCATCATCACCATCGTCACCCACTTCACGATCGGCGATATGTTGATAGAATCTGCGGAAACAACAGGCATTATGTTGATGTTCAAGGTGTCGTTTCTGGTGTTTGCCATCATCTGCGCGGCGGGCGTAGCACTGTCTTTGGTGAGGAATCGCAGCATCGATGCGCCTGGCTCCGGGAGTACCCCTTAGCCGCCGGGATGCTGATTGGTTGAGCTAGGCCTCCGTAGCTCCTGTAGCTCCCGCAGCCTCTTCGCCGGCCTCTTCGCCCTGTGTATTCCCGGCTTCCTCTGCCGGCTCCTCCTCCACCAAATACGACCTGCCGGTTATCTCGGTGAAGTAACACGCCTCCTTGGGGCAAACCTGGAGGCAGGCGCTGCAACCCAGGCAGTAGAGCTCGTCGGTTACCACCTTCTCATCGATCTTCTTGCGCGCCCGCACCGGACAAACGTCCATGCAGTCGCCGCAAAGCTCACAGCGATCGTGATCCGTCTTGGCTACCAGGAGATTTACCGAGTCCGCGTGTTGGTCGTTGCGGCCCAAGGCTTCGATCAGCAGATAGCGGTAAGGCGTCTCGATGCTGCGCACACCGGCCGACACCTTCTTCTTTTGCGCAGCGGCCAAGCGGGTGCGCTCGAAGGACTCCTTGCGCTCCCGTTGTATCCGCGTTTCCTCCAGGGCGGTGTTGCCCACCACGGCGTTTTCGTCCCAGGATTCTTTGAGCTCGCCGAGAAACCCGGTAAACAGCCCGCGGCGGTCGACCACGTCCGCACTCGCCAAAAACTCGCGCACGTTGGCCTTGCGCTTCTTGGGGATGTCTTTGATGTCGGAGATGATGCCCACCTCGATACCCGTCCACTCCTCGGCGATGCCGATCGCCTCGCTGAAGGTGTCTTCGATATTTTCCTTGGCGTTGACGGGGCACTCGGCGCACTGACCGTGCGGGAGCAAAACACTCACGTCCTCCACCTTGGTCACGCCGATCTCGTTAAGGATCGATAACCACAACTCCTTGGTGAGCATGGCTATGCACGGTACGAACACCAGCTGCTCTTTGGCGCGGGCGTCTTTGACGATCTTGAGGCCTTCGATGGCGGCTGCGGCGTCGTCGGTGCGCACCGCGAGCCTGAGTAGCGCGGTGGTACGTTCGCAGGCGATGACCATGCGGTCGGAGCGCATGGTGGACTGAAGCAACCAGCGGCTGACCTGTCTCGCAGGTTTGGTGGCCACCGACAGGTAGATGGCGGGGCACACGGCCGTGCAGGCTCCACAGCGTATGCATTTCTGTGTGATGTTGGGGCGCCCCTCAAAGGTGGTATCGATGCCGCCCACGGGACAAAAATCCGAGCAGATGGTGCATTCGAGCTTCTTTTTGGTGCAACGTAGGCACTGCGACGAAATGACGACGAGCAGCCCACTGCCAAAGTCCGTCATACCAGGGTTTGCGCCTTTGATTATTTCTTCGGTGAGTACGGTAGTTTCCATGACTACCAGTATACTATGGGGTAGGAGGTTTGTT
>DOMT01000170.1 GCA_003509825.1 Coriobacteriia bacterium | reverse complement strand
CGAGGAACCCATAGGTCTCCTCGGGATAGAAAACCTTGGTTTTGGAGGTGGCCGACGAAACCGACTTGGCGTTGTATTGGGCGATGGCTTTTGAAACATCGCTTTCGGGATCGTCGATATCGCCAAACACCCTGGCACCGGTTATACAGGTGCTCACACAGGCCGGGGACGGCTGGCTGTCATCCTTTTCGTCGAGCACGCAGAAGCGACACTTCTCGGGCACGCCGGTTTTATCATCGATGATACGCACGCCGTAAGGACAGGCCGACATGCAATACAGACAGGTTATGCAGCGCTCGGCGTCCACAACCACAGCGCCTTCCGCCGTGGTGTGCGAGGCGCCCGTCGGGCACACACTCACACAGGGCGCGTCCTCGCAATGTACGCACTGCGTGGGTATCTGCATCGTGGAAACTTCGGGATACGTACCGGTCTCGTGCGTTTCAAAGCGGATATAGGAATCCTTCGCGGGGAGCGAATTATTCATCTGACAGGCAAGCCTACAGGCGTAGCAGCCCACACAACGCTTCGTGTTGATCAACATTCCATAGCGCGTCATTATGCACTCACCTTCTTAACGGTTACGATGACCTCGTGTGTCATCGGCGGTCCGACATCGGGCTCGAAATCAAAGGGCACGAACTCCATATGCGGGAGCCCGAACTGATATCCCTGTTTGAGGTAGGGAGAGGATCCGCCGTAGTGCGTGGGAATCCACACACAGCTCGGATTCAGGCGTTCGGTCACGTGTGCCTTGACGGTGCCGGTGTAAAGCTCGTTGGAAACCTCCACCGTATCGCCCTCGGCGATGCCCAGTTCCTTAGCCTTGGCAGCCGGAATCCAAATGCGCTCCAGGTCGTATTCTCTGGTAATGTTCATCAGAGCTTCAAGGGAGGTGGTCATGGTGTGGCTGTGGATCGACTGCTTGCCGCCTATCAGACGAAACTCGCCTTCCTTAGGCATGACCTTCGGGGGGATCCAAGCGATGGTGGCCTTGTGCATCTTCATCTTGTTGATGATGCCGGCGATCTTGCTTGAGGCGAACTCGAACTTCTTGGAGGGCGTACCGAAGCTCACCGGCTCCCCGGCCTTATCCCACGCCTCACCGATCTTAAGAACACCCTTCGTAGCCAGGTCGTCGACGCTGAATCCCATGCTTTCCACCTGCGCCTTAACCAGCTCCTCGCAGGTGAATCCGAAGTACTCACCGATACCCGAGGCCTTGGCCAGCCCGACGAATATCTCATCGCCCGGCAAAGTGTCGGGACGTATGATCTCAAGGGCCTTGAAGCGGCCGTCCATCACCGGCTGTTTGCCGCCGAGGATCTGAGGCAACTCCAGGCGCTCCAGATAGCTGCACTCGGCTAAAACATAATCGCAAAGCATCGCGGTCTCAGACATCTGCACATCTATGCATACGCTGAGATCCATGGCCTCGATGCCCTCTTGCCAGTTCTTGGGATTGCCATAGCACTTAACCGCGTTGGAATGATAGAAAAACGCCGCCTTCATCTTGCCTTCTTTAGCCTTGGAGGCAACGATGTTGACGATACCCTGGCCCGAGCTTTGCAGCGGATACTCCGAAAGTCCCACCTTCTTGAGGGTGATCTCAGGGGTTTTGTTGAACTTCTTCTCATCGATCTTGCCGAGTTTGGGGGTGGGATACAAGCCGGCTCCACCTTTGTGGTTATAGTTGCCGAGCAGGGCGTTTACGGCCGCAACACAGCGCGCCGTCTCATAGGAGTTCTGATGCTGACAACCGAAGGCGGCACGCCAGCTCTGCTCGATCACGCCCGCATGACCCGCTGCGCCGAGGTCGAGCGCCAGCGTTTTGATGACATCGGCATCGATACCGGTGATTTCGGCAGCCCACTCAGGGGTGTACTGCTCGAGCTCGGGTGCCCACTCCTCGAAGCCTATGCTGTTCGTGGCAACGAACTCCTTGTCGTAGAGCTCCTCCTTCACCAAAACATGGCAGATCGCCAACAACAGCGCCAGGTCGGTTCCCGGGTTGATGGGCAACCACTGACTTCCGAGCAGCGCGGTGTTGTTGTAGCGCGGGTCGACGATGACGATCTTGGTGCCTTTCTCCGCAGCGTCTGCAAGGTTTTTCGCCGCGTTGGGGCGGATGCCGTCCGCGTAGCTGCGCCCCAGGAAAACAACCACCTTGGAGCTGCCGATATCGGCGGAGAAGTTGTTGGTGCCGAAGGTCGCGGTATAACCCGCCGCGAGCGAGCCGTTGCACGTGGCGTTGTGGGTGTAGTAGTTCGGCGAGCCCAGCGCGTTGATGAAGCGTGTGCAGTAGTACTGCCCGATCGGTCTGGGGTCGGTAATAATCGACACGCTTTCAGGACCGCTGTCGGCGATGATTTTTTTAAGCTTATCGCCGATTTCCGTAAAGGCCTGATCCCAGCTTATGGCCGAAAACGATCCGTCCTCGCCCCGCTTCATCGGAGAGGTGATCCTGTCTTCGGAATACACGATCTGAGAGGTTCCGTGCCCACGGGGGCAAAGCATACCTTTCGAATAGGGANNGATGATCCTTGTTGCCCACGAGCTTCCAGAGCTTGCCGTCGCGAACATGCACAAACATCCCGCACTTGCTCGAACAGGCGTTACAGGTTGAAACAAACACCTCCTCCCCTTTTGAAGACGAGCCCTCTTCCGCATAGGCTTTGGAGGTCAGCCAGTCCTGCATCGACAAGCCTCCTGCACCCATCAGGGCGATCGCCGCAGCGGAACCCGCAACCATACTCCTTCTTGTAATCGGTCTATCCTGCATACCTCTTCCTCTCTCTTTCATCACTCCTTTGTATATCCAATCCTTCAAATGCGATAAAGCGCTCCTTCAGATGCCGCAGATAATCGATCAGCATCCCGGTAAGACTCGCCGGCCAAGTCACCTCGGCGGCGCGCTCGGTTATTCTCCTGCGATAAGCGGGAAGCCAATTCAGATGCTCGTCGATGAACATGCAGACATCGGCCGGCGGTGCATGTTCCACCAAAAGCTGCAAAAACAGCAGGAGATTCGAGAGGTGATCGGGTGGCAGCGTTGGATCCGGCACCCGGATATCGTAGCGTTCGTACAAGTAGCGCATGTGGTCCGCGTGCTCGGAGTTATACAGCCCCTCCCGGCGCGCGAAGGGCATCTCGGACGCAGACGAGGTGGACCAAACGCGAAACAGTGATTCCACGGCGACCACACTCCCGGCCAACCCCCCGACGTAGTGGGAGTCGGCGAAGGTGATGAAGTCCTCATACGACGGCATGAAGTCCTGCCAGAAGATGGAGTTTTCGGCAGCAGTCCACTCCTGAGCGTCACAGCGCCTGTAACACAAGGCAAAAACTTCGAGGATTCCCATACTTTGCATACACAACCTTCCAAAAACCAATGAATTTCCACTATGCTCTCTGATTGTTTTTTCACCGGCCACACTCGTGCGACTATGCTTAAAGCCCTGATGAACGAGCTGTCATTTGTATCGGTGATAGCACTATAAATATTTTAATTTTCAGACACATCATCAAATCCTGATGAATGTGGTAATTTACAGACACAGGTTGCTTCATCAGAAACTGATCATGTGAAATGTAGTTCTTTCACGCGGGGGCACGAGAAGACCGAAGAAGGGGTTTGCTCGGGTAGACAGGTGATCGGAAGGCGATTATGACTCACAAACAACAGGAAAGACTCAATCGGATACCGTCTTGGATATTCATGGCCTTGCCGCTTGTGGGGATTTCCCTCTATGCCGTGAGCAACCTTTCACTTGAGGTTCCCGGCATCGTGCCGATAGTTGCCGGCACCTTGTTGATGGGTGCCGGATTCGGTTATTTTTGGGGGACGCGAACGGAGGCTTTCGGCCGGATCGAAAGCGGGCGCAGTGGCAAGGTGAGCGACCTTGACGGCAACGGCGCCGGTGAGCTGATGTCTCTGCTGCAGGACAAAAGTCAACTCGTGGCGGATCGATACAACCTCAGTAAGCGCGAGGCGGAAGTGCTGCCGTACATCCTCGAGGGACGCAGCGCCCGTGTGATTGCAAACAAGCTGTTCATATCCGAAAACACGGTGCGCTCCCACATCCGGCACATTCTGGAAAAGGTCGGCATACGCTCCAAAGCCGAACTCGTAGATATCATCGGCGAGCTAGACGAGGCCCGACCCCAAAACAGCATCCTGTACGGATAACGGGGCTTATCACCGCTGTTTCCCGCCTATGACAAGCAAATCGGCCTCCGAGGGACTGCGGACGTTGACATAGGCGGGAAATAGTGTCAGTTATGGCTCAGCTGTAGTTTGGCTGTAGCATATGGGCGCGGCGAGCCTCCTAAGGGGAAGAAAACTCTGCCGGAGTAGCTCCCCAAGTGCGATGCCGGCTTGGCTCGGCAATCAAAATAGCCCTCTCGCAGGAGGGCTATCGACGGTTCGAAGCGTATAGGGTGCGCCGCGAAGCGCGGATGCATTTAGGCGCGGACGACCTTGCCGGCCTTGAGGCACTTGGTGCAGACGTTGGCGCGTTTCACGTGCCCGTTGAGGTTGATGGTCACCTTCTGCACGTTAGGACGATACATCCTATTGGTTACACGATGCGAGTGGCTGACGTTGCGTCCCGCCACGGGATGTTTACCACAAACTGCACAAACCTTAGACATCTCAAACTCCCTAAGTATCTTGATGGCTGCCATTTCACAGCCACGAAATCCAAATGGTGGTCGGAGGGGGACTTGAACCCTCGGCACGCGGATTTTCAGTCCGCTGCTCTACCAACTGAGCTACCCGACCACGTCTTACAACAATACCAAACCTGCTAGTGCTGATGCAGCAGTCCGCTGCTCTTCCAGGGGTATTCGCAGGCTCATACCCGATCTCACTAGCGGCGCACCACCGGTGCCCCGCCCGGGCGTTCGATCCCAACCGAGCTACCCGACCACGTCTTGTACCGCCACAATCGCTTGTGCCAGTGCAATACAGCCTTGCAATTTTACCATCCTTGCCGATTCGGTCAAGGGGCGATGCACGATTTTTATCGACAAATCCAAGCAAATCCGAAATCCGCCCTCAATCCGTTGCCTGTAGCCCGATCGGGCTTCCTCCCATAAGACAAACCATGCTATAGTTCGTTTGTGTTAAAGAAATGCCGCTCGTGTTCTTCGTGCACCACATGATATGCGGAGGCGTTGTATGAACAAAGACTTCCGGGGCGGGGAAGACCTATCTGAGGCTTTTGGGAGAGAAGAGCTGTTGATCGGGGATGACGTGGTAGAGATGTCCAAAAACCAAAATGACTCGGTCGTCGGCCTGTGGACGAGGTCGCTGCCTCTCAGGGTCATCGTCTGGATGCTCATGATCCAAACGGTCTGCATACTCTCCTTGCAGGTTTCGTCGATGATTTCCGGTTACGGGTCGGTTTTTGAGATGATTCATCAGTTTCGTATCAGCCTCGGCTTTTAAAGGGTAAATTAATTCCCAAACATGCTTGCTTACCTGCATTACTTTGCGGTAATATTATCTGCTGTCGTTTTGGGACCCTTTTGAGAGAGAGTGTTTTTTGGGTAAAGAAGATGCAATCGAACTTGAAGGCACCGTGATCGAGCCGTTGCCGAACGCGATGTTTAAAGTCGAGTTGGAAAACGGACACGTGGTGTTGGCACATGTTTCAGGAAAGATGCGCATGCACTACATCCGCATTCTCCCAGGTGACAAAGTTACGGTGGAGCTGTCTCCCTATGATTTGAGCAGGGGACGCATCATCTATCGCTATAAGTAAGACTTCTGATTGAGTAAGACAACCCACGCCTGCGGCTGCGGCGACGATATAGATAACAAAGCAGAAAAGCTGAAGGGAATAATGTTATGAAGGTACGTCCTTCGGTAAAAAAAATGTGCGATAAATGCAAGATTATCCGGCGCCATGGCCGGGTTCTCGTCATTTGTGAGAACCCCCGCCATAAGCAGCGTCAGGGCTAAGGAGGATATCAGTGGCCCGTATTTCCGGTGTCGACCTGCCGCGCGAGAAGCGCGTTGAGATCGGCCTTACTTACATCTATGGCATCGGTCTGACGACCGCCAAACAAATTCTTGCCGAGTCCGGCGTAAACCCGGATACCCGCGTGAAGGACCTCACCGAAGAGGAGACCATCCGTCTTCGCGAGTACATCGACAAGAACCTCAAGATCGAGGGAGACCTCCGTCGTGAGGTATCACAAAACGTC
>DOMT01000216.1 GCA_003509825.1 Coriobacteriia bacterium | reverse complement strand
AATCCGTCTCGTATTCGAGGTGCGTGAGGCCGTGCTGCTCCAAAATAGCGGCCAGCTTCGCGATGTGCTGCTCCATGGAGTCGGCGTCGCGCGACAGTTGATTATCCATGACGGGAGGAACCTAGGCTTTTACGGAATCGATGTAGGAAACGATATCCTGCACGGTTTTGAAGCCCTCGGCCTGGGCGGGAGCGATTTCGATGCTGAACTCATCCTCGAGAGACATGATGAGCTCGGCGGCATCGAGTGAATCGGCGCCCAAGTCGTCCGCGAGACTGGTCTCAAGGGAGACGGCGTTTTCATCGGCACTCAAACCGTCTACCAAAACACGACGTACGACTTCAAATGTTGATTCGCTCATGAATCCTCCAATAATGCTCGGTTTCAAGCACCCGTTAACGGGCGCCCTTTCAGAATTGTTTAAAATTTCTTTAGTATTTTATTATGTGCGATTTCGCAGGGATGTCAAGGGAGATATCGGTTTATTCGCAGCGCGTTGATCAATGGAGCATGTGGTGGCATAAGGGACGGATGAATCGTAGCATGAAACCTGTATTCAGGCTTCATATCCCGATGACATCTGAATAGCATCCCCTCCCTGTGACCCTCTCCTCCGCGAAAAATCACAATGCCACCACCGACAATATCTGCCCCATGGAAAGACGCCTCTGTTGTCGGATTTATCACCCGACAACGCTAAACGCTTCTACGAGTGCAGATACCGAACTTTAGGAAATCGTGCTTCGGGCATGATTTCCTGCTCCGGATAACGATATCAAATCGGTTATTACCCGCTCTGGTATACGTTATTTATGTATTGTACCAGGGGTATTTATAGAAATCAGGCTATCTTGCCAATTTACTTCTTTTGTTACTGTACTGTTACTTATGTGCAGATGTCCTTCTTTTTTCAACAACCGTCCCTCCCTGAAAAGGGAGGGACGGTTTTGGACAGTGACCTGCGTGCCGGTTTATGAAATCGTTACCATGCACCACCGTTTCTGCGCTCGACTCTGCGGTTGCCGTTGCGGTCGTTGTTGCGGCCATTGCTGCGGCGGTCGTTGCGGCGGTCGTTGTTGCGACCATTGCTGCAACCGTCGCTGCTGTCGTCGCTTTTCTTCACGAACCCGATCGCTACGCAAAATACCACCAGCACGAATACCAATGCCTGCCAGATGGTCCAGTCGTCGACGAAAGTCATCGGCAACGTCATGTCTTCGGTGAGGCAGAAGAGTACGCAGCCCGCAGCAGCGAGCACGATCGCCACAATACGCGGCCACAGGCGTTTGCGCCTGCGCTCGTCTCCGCTCCGACCCTGCTCGTCGTAACGGCCGCTTCTCTCCCTATCGCCCCTCGCAGCCTCACCGGTTTTGCGCCTGATGAAGTAAGTGATGAAAACGATAAGGGCAACAAGTGCACCGAGCAGAGCCAAGATCAGGTTGAGCAGCGCCCAGTAGGAACCGCCGGACGATGAGGACGGCGTCGGAGCTTCGATGATTCGAATGGGCGCATCTTCCTCGTCGTCGGGTGTTGTGGCTGGGGCCGGAGTCGGGGTCGGCGCCAACGGTGTTTCCGCTGCCGGGATCTCAACGATCGGGTCGTCGGCAACCGGAGCAGGAGCCGCAGGCACGACCACAGCAGGTACGGGAGTTGCCGGGATCACGGGGGCTACAGGCGGATCGGGATCGGGATTGGAAACCGGCGGGATGACCGCGGGCGTGATGGTAAAGACAGCCGGAATAGTCTCAACCTCGTAGTTGGGATTGATGCCACGAATGACGTTTATTGCGTAGTCGCCCGGCGCTTCACCGACATCGCGTACCAAACTATAGTCGAAGCTATCACCGACAACGAGGCCGTTGACCGTTGCCGTGAGCACGGGATCCGCCGCACCCTCAACCTTGCTCTGATTATCGGCACTCACGATCACGGCACGAGGCGTGAGGGTGATGAAGCCGTCTTCGACTTCGACGACGATGTTTTCGTAGTTGGGCGAAGTGGCACTGAACATCTCCGGGGTAAGGCCCATGTAGGTCGTCCCCGCATCGGTACGCGCCGCGTATGCGAGCGTACCATCTGTGATCGTAACGGTAACGGAGGCCGGGAGATCTCCCGAGACGCTCCAGCCGGCCACGCTTTTCTCGCCACCGTCGTAGACGGCCGAGTCCGTGGCACCGGCCACGTTCACGATAAGGGGTTCGGTCACCTGTGTGATCGTGAGCATGCCTGTCTCGGTTGTAATACTGTAGTTCCCTGCAAGGGTTCCCTGGTTCAGCACATAGGTGAAACTATTCGGTACGGTGCCGACGTTTGTAATGGTTCCGGTTACGCTAAAGGTAACACCCTCTCCGCTCACAAATCCTTCTCCACCTATGGTCACATTGTTATCGATGAGGGGAGTGCCGGTGTAAACCTTGGAGCTCGTTGCGCTCACAAGCGTTACGGAACGGGGCGTGACTTCGAGCGTGCCCATCTCGATGGTAGTCGCATATTCTTGTGTAACATCCACCACGGAACCATCGCTTGCAGTTCTCATAATCCCGTAGGACATTACCTCGTTCTCAATACTACCGACGTTGGTGATGGCGCTGGCGGCGGTCATTGTGACTGAGAGAACATCCCCTTCTTTAAGGGCGCCTTCGGAAACCGCTGCCTCCACTATCGCCAAGGGGATACCGTCGTAGACTTTGGAGCCGCTGGCAGCGGTGATGGTTATGGGAGTCTGTGCGGCCCATTGGGCTACGTAGGTCGCATCGGCCGTTACGGTAGCGGCAACATCGGGGGTCCAGCCGATGAAGTAGTAGCCCGATTCGTGATCGGTGAGGGTGTTGCCGCTAAACACCGGCGTGGTCACACCGTAGCGAAGATCATCGGTTACATAGGCATTCTCCGCCCAGGTTCCGCATTCTCCCGGCAAGTAACTTACGCTGTATTCCAGCACGCTCCAAACGGCGTACACGTTGCCGTTCTCGGTCATTTCGATAAAGGGATCGCCCGGTCGATAGATCATGTCGCTTGCTCCCGGGCTGGGCGTTGTAGCCCAGCCTGCAAATTCGTAGCCCCGGTAAGCAAAGTCTCCCTGACCGAGCAACGTTGGGATGGTTCCCCGTAAAACAGATTGATGGAAGGTGGCAGGCCCGGACGCATCCGGATAATTGGAGTTGTAGGTAAGCCGAATCAACTCCGACGGGAGTGCATAAAGGGCAGTGAGGGTGATGTTTCCGTAGGTGAACTCGATGAGGCTGCCCGGATAATGTATCCCGCCCCTGCCGTCGCTCCACGCATAGAAGACCTTTTCGTCGGACCCCTGGAGTCCGGCGCCGTCTGCAACCCTTGTCTCGGAATCGAGGTCGTAGGTATTGCCGTCCGTCGGCAGGGCTTCGGGTGGCACGGCACTTCCCCCTCCGGCATCGTAGGTCAACGTGAATCCCTCCGTGCGAAACTTGGCATAGAGCTCATAGTCCTTGAACACCTGCGTTTCATCCGCAAAGAAGGGAACCTGCACTCCGGTCACCAGGTAATACCAGCCCAGGAATATGCCCTTTCCCTCCACGGCATCGTCGATTTGATAGGGAGGATTCTCAACGTAAGCCCCGTTTGCCACACCCTCGCTACTGCGCGCGACGTCACCTTCGGCATCATGGTAGGCAACCGTATGATCTTGCGACTGCCACTTTGCGTAGACGACCATGGGGCCGTTGGGCATGGTTGCGCTTTCAAAGTCGAAAGGCTGCTTGTAGTCGGCATCTTTGTACCATCCGTCGAACGTGTAGCCCGTTCTGGTCGGATTTGTGCCGGGCTCATAGCCACCGAGCGACTCTCCGTACTTCAGCTGCTTCGAACTCGGTGCGTACATGACCCCGGAGGCCGGAGCCAGCATATTGAAGCTGAGTGTGTGCTGGGAGCGTGTGTAGAAGAAGCAATACATGGCTGTCCTGCCGGTGCCGCTATTGGTGGAAAATCCGTCGCTGTCGCGGTAGTAATAGAGATAGCTCTGATTGCCCACGGCGGCGAGGCCGTTGATCGCCTTTTGCCCGAGATTGTTTGCCGAGTATGTTTGGCTGTACTCGTCCATAACGATGTAGGTGACACCGTTCCTTGTGATGGAGTTGGACGACATTGCCGTTTGGCCGGGCAGAATTTCCGCGAGATAGCGATATTCATAGGAGCTGCTTGCCGTTCCCCAATTCGCGGCGAGAGTGTAGGTGAGAACATCACCGTTTCGGGAAAGCATGCCGGGGTCAACGACGTTGCGACGGCTGGCGATGCCGCTGCCGGTCTCCCAACTCATATTCGAATCACGACTCCATGACTGAAAGCCGCTGCTAAAGGTTGCAAAATCCACGCCTTGCACAGGAAACAGACTGGAGATATCCATCTCGTATTTAACTTCGAGGGAGAAGCGCTCCGCGTTGTTGCCGCCGGTGTAGGTAGTCCCGTCAATCGTCAAACTTCGCTTGTCTCCACCCAGATTGAAGATGTAGGTATACACCTTGCGTTTCGCGCAGGCGTTGACCACGGTGAGCCCGTTACCTTGAATGACCTGTTGCTCGGCATCTTGGAACTCGGCGTATTTCAGCAGGGCGTCCGTTGTGAATAACCCGCCGACACCTTGCGTAACACCGGTGACATCACTCAGGCTTCCCGCAGTGCCTTGCAGGGTGACCGATCGCACATAGTTGTACTGCGATTTATCACCATCCGCATGGGTGGGTGCTCCGGCGATATTGGGCTTTTCCATCCAGATGGCTACGGTGTAGTTGACGATTTGAGCCTGCCAAACTGCGTAGAGCGTGGTGTTTTCCGTTATGGGGGTGACGCTGAAGTCGAAGGCTTGCGCGGGATCGGTACCGTTATCCATTAAAGACCAGTGGAGGAAAGTGTATCCCGCCCTGGTGGGTGTCGGAGGCTTCGCGACCGTTGTGCCGTTCTTTACCAGCACCACCGGGTTTTCTATCGGAGTGCCCGCCGAGACGAAGAGCACATAATGCATGTCGCGGAACTTCGGATAGAGCTTCATGTCGCCACTTACGATGGGCGGCGCTGCAAAGTCGATGGCGACCGGTTCGCCGTCGTCGAAAAAGAACCAGTACTCGATGTATTGGCCGGCGGGCGTGACCATTTGTTCGTCGGCTGTCGATGGCCGGGGTATCGCCGCTCCAGGCGACACCTCTTCGGAAAACGCAACCGTCGTGGAGCCCTCGCCGCTGTAATACTGGATGAGATACCGGCTGTCGAACACGGCGGTGAGGGTGATGTCTTCGGTTATGGACATGCTGAAATCAAAGGGCTCCGTGGCATCCGCGAGGAACCAGCCACGAAATGAGACCATACCGGAGGGTATGGTGGGGTCGGTGGGATAAGCGGAGTAGTAGCTCCCGTCTTCTTCGTAGATCGTGCCGTCTTCAACCGAGTGAGTGATATAGTGCGTGCTTCCGACCATGAAGGTCACCGTGTACATGGCTGCATCGGCGGTAGCATCGTCGTCGGGTGTGACAGGCACCGGATCGTCGTCCGTCTGCTCGTCGGAAGCAACACCGATGCCGGCAGCCGGGTTGTTCGGGACTGACGAGGATGCCGCCGCAGGCGCTGTTGCAGCTTGCTCCCCTTCACCGGATTCCGTGCTCCCGGTCACCGGGTCGACGCCGATGGCGGTATCGAAGGTGGTTCCCGTGGTGCCGAATCCCGACGGAACGGCTCCATACTCACCTTTATCCATGATCTCTGCCGTCATGGCGTTACCGAGTGCGATGGTGTCTTGAGCTTCGGAATCCGTTGTCGCCGGCTCCCCTGCATAGAGCGAAACGGCCGGCAATAGGCTCGCCGTCAGTAAAAACGCCAATAGAAAAGACATTGTTTTCGATAAGATGTTGGATTTTGCCAGGCGCCCATAACGGCGGCCGGCAGGCCTTCGATTATTCATTTTCTCCCCTTTGCTTTGTAAAAGCCCCCGAATGGTAACTGTGGCAACTCAGGATATTATAACAAATAATCAACAAATTAAATTCATAATCTATATTATCTCGGTAAACATTTAGTCATAGAATTTATTTGCTTATTTAAGCTATTTCCAACAAATTTTCCTGCTTGTCTATCTACACCTTTTGCAGCAGGTGGGAGATTGTTTCCAATGGCTTTGGGTGACGGGATGATTCGTCTGTCAGCCGGCCTCTCGCTTTCTTCGGCGCCCCGGGAGGATCATTGCGAAGCCCGCGATTACAAGAGAGACGACGGCAACGACGGGCATGATCGATTGCCCTGTTCTGGGTAGACCGCCCCCGGACTTTGCATACGGTGTGGAGCTCGGAAATCCATCGGAAAGCGGTGGCGTCCCTACGATTCCGTTGCTTTTGGTCGGGTAGTAGAACGGCTCGATGACCCGGGTCTCGACGGCATCGTTGTCGTTGTCCTTGAGGACGCCGTCATTGCGGGCAAGATCGGCGGTGACCGTGCCCTTCATGATCGTCTCGTCACCGAATTCATCTACCGGCAACAAACCTTCGGTGGCAACGACGGAATAAGACCAATGCTCGATCGGCGCCGCTATCGTTGAGCCGGCAAGTGTTTTTACCGTATGGGGATCCTCTTCCTCAAGCCAGCCTCTACCGCTGAAGAACTCCTTCGCCACGCCCCCGTACACGATCTTGAGACCGGTTATATACTCTCCGTCGTTAAGAGCGAGGTCCGAAACATCCAGTCGCGTCTGATGGGTGGTCGAAAGCCCCTCGGCCCAGATGCGCCAACCGGGCGTATTGGAAAACGTCATGTTTTTGTTCGGGTTATTGGGATTGTGGGGATTGGCAGCAAGCGGATTGCTCTTGAACACCACCCGCTCATCAGCGCTCGTCATATTTGTTTTATAGAGTACCGCCATCTTGTTGTCGAAATCCATATCTGCAGGCGACGTGCCCGTCCAGAGCGTGGTCATCCGATACCCCTTGGTGGTAACGTAACTCAGATCGTCGGTGATGATGAACTCGTCGACCCACACATTGCTGTTTGAGCGCGCGCCGAAATGGTAGAGGTATTCCTCGGTTCCGACGTTGTTGCCCGCCTGCTGTCCGGTGCCGTCCAGCCCCGACGAAGTGATGGCGATGGTCTTTTTGTAGACCTCGACGGCAACCTGAATGGCCATATTCTCAAACACCTGCGTCTCGTTGGTCGAGTACTTATCGAGTTTGACGAAACGAGGCGCACCACCGCTCTCCTCATAATCGGCGTAATTGGGGTGTGCCCTGGTTTCCTTGAGTTGGTAATAACCGAACGGCAAGTTGGCGAAAGTCGCTTTGCCGTCCTTGTCCGTCACGACGCGCGCGACCTCCCGCCAAGCGGGGTCGTCGGTCTTTATCGCAGTGACATCCGACGTAACAGCGCCGCTCTTCAGCGTGACCGGATACGAATAGACCGTAAACTCCGTGTCGGCCAAAGGCTCATGGGTGTCTTTGTCGGTTTTTTGAACGTTGATGTCCAGTTTCTTATAGTTCGTAGCCGTGATCGTCTTTGTTGTGGTCGATTCGTCGATGGTAAAGCGATGCTCCGTGGCAAGACCCGATTCGGCAGGTGACTGATAACCTTGCGGCGGCTTGATCTCCACCAGCTTATAGGATCCGACTGCTATGGGTGAGTAGGTGAAACGTCCCTGCTCATCGGTTGTTTTGGTGATGACCTCTTCCCAAGTGTTCGCACCGGCCGACGTCTCTCTATAAAGCGTGAATTCCGCGCCACCCAGCGCCTCCCGAGTCTCAGCGTCGATCTTCTCGAAGGAGAGAACGTGAGGCTCTTCAAGGACGATTATCGGATTGAGGCGAGTAACGTTGTTGAGCGGATCGAGCCTGATTTGCTGGAGATCAACCAAGTTGGCTGATGGGAGGAGATATCCGTCCGGCGCTTTGGTTTCTTGGATGAGGACGGTGCCAAGGGGAATGGTAACGAAACCTAATTCATCGTGGTAAAGTTCACTGCTGCCAGGCAACAAATAGTCCTGATATAATCTCGCTGATCCGTTTTCCCTCGTCTCAACAACCCATGATCTGGTTGGATCACCTGAGGCTTCCGCTTCTTCAACTGAATTGAAGTAACTGTTGTAATAGCGAATATTAAATTGAGCTCCTCGCAATTCCTGACCACTGGGATCATCCACTCCGTAAGCCTCTCCTGTTTCAGAATCCAGCTTTTGGACAATCATCATTACCGGATCGCCCACTGGCTTATCTTGTAGGTAAAGATTCTCTACGCCATGACCATCGTAAAACCAGTCATAACCCGCCTCATTCACATTAGCCGTATAGATTGTCTGATCGATCTGATAACCGACTCCCCCACCGATTTCCCTCACATAATATGTTCCCGGCGACAAAACAACATCGCCGAAGGCTTTGGGATTACCCGCCTCGTCGAAACTTTCATGGAGAACGATGCTGCTTATCGCATTTGTCTGATTCGCGGCATCGGAGTGACTCCCGTAAATCCCGTATTGAATTCCGCTCATCGAAGNNAGTAAACCCCATATTGAATTCCGCTCATCGAATACGCGCTGTTTCCTCTCACGAAATCGGGGTTCATCGATGTCTTGTCTATACGCAAATATCCGTTGAAACTCCAACTCAGTGCAATCCACGCGTTTCCTAAATATTGAATTCCTGTAGTTCCGACCGCGGGCTGCAAGTCGGGCCTCACATTATCGACCCTGTACCAAGCGATGCCGGCCTGTGTATCCGACCGGGCAAAAGATGCGTAGACCTGACCTTCTCTGTTATTGCCGTTTCTCGGATCACCCCAGTTTGCGGCTTGAGGGCTGATGCATGCCATGCAGCGGTTGCTACCTTGATCATCGGTTCCCCAAGAAACAACATCGTGCCCCCAGATGCTCACGGTGCCGGGGAAGAGCGGTTGACTCCAAGCATTGGTGGTAAATCCGCTATCCAGCACAAACCTTCCCTCGATTTTCGCCGGCGGCGTGCCCCTGCTCCCGAGAAGCGAAATTCCGGAGGACTCCGGTCGATCCACATAAAACACGCCCGCTCCTGCGTTGTCACCTCTCACTACAAGCTCGGATTCGATTTCCGTGCCGTTAACACCGAGCACTTCTTCCGATGTCTCGGGTACTTGAGCCTGATCAGCCGAGGATTCAACGGCCTCTTCCGATTCAAGGTCGATCGGCTCCGAAAAATACCTGTTGACGAAATACTCGCCCGCAATGTAGGCAAGTTCGATTTGAGTGGAGTCCGGATCATCGAGCACAAAGATCCCCCGCATTTCTTCGTCCTCCCCTACGCTCTCCTTGAAAGAGATCATGCTCACGTCCCGGATTAATTGCTCTTCATTGAGGAAGGCTTCAAACTGCTGACGAAGGTTTTCCATGCCGCCGAAGGCTTCCGTCTTTTCATCATCGAGCCCGATTATGAAAAGCTGGCTATTTTCGAATGTGACCTCGCTTGCAACCCCAGCCGTGTTGTCATTTACTGTTTCTTCGGTCGCCGATAAACCCGCTTCCCTATCTGCAGGCTGGGAGTGCGCCTCACCTGCGTCATCAGCAGCCATTTCCAGCTGGACGTTGGTGGTCCCGGAAGAATACATAAGCGTTTTTTCCGCTTTTCTATTCGGACTCTGTTCTCCCCATGCAAACGCAGACGTTGGCAATATTGGCACTAAGGAAAACACAAGCAGTGTTGCCAGTATGATTTTAGAAAGACTTTTTCCATTGATGATGTGGCCGAACATATCCCCTCCAAGAAAATGTAACTTTTACGACAGCGAAAGCTGTTATTTCCAATATCCCTCGTGATGTACCCAGTGTGATGTATCGATCCAGACACCTTTGTCTTCGAACCAGGCGTCCCGTATAAGATATTGCTCAGTACCTATAGCGACACCCGTTGAATATCTTCCGTGTCCCGTTGCATCCTGGTGTGCTCTCAAAGATTCTGGATCACGAGTGGTAAATCCGCAATCATTACACCTTGTCCCATACACTGTGCGCTCCCCAT
>DOMT01000211.1:8798-15643 GCA_003509825.1 Coriobacteriia bacterium | reverse complement strand
TCTTTGAGATACTCGTGGGGATGGCCGTAGTCTTTGGTGTCAAACCCGGCGGCGTGACAAAGGTCTCTGTTCAGCTCGTGGGAGAGCGCCGACTGAAATAAGGTGTTGTCATCTTTGTATTCACCCTCAAGCCGATAGAAAAACTCCACAGCCCGATTGAGCCCTGCAACCGATTTGCGCCCATGCGTCTTGGTGAACTCCGGCTCCCCGGCGGCTGCCAGGTAGGTCTCAACTTGCAAGTCTGTGTAGCCCTCACGTGTGAGTGCTTGTGCCACCCCCGTGACGACGATTTCCGGAATATGCCTCCAATCGATGCCCGTCATACCGCTGAACACCAGCGCATACCGGTTCGAAGCGTTAACGACGATCAAGGTAGAGCGCCGCGCGTCCGGAATCCTGTGTATCTCCCAACAAAAGAACGCCGGCATCACCTCCCCATAAGGCGGCTGTTTCATTTTGAGAAACTTCTGAAGCGGAATGGTTAACCCAAGCTGCATGTGTTGCTTCCTCGTAATCGTTCGAAGGTGAACTTCCCGTAAAACCGTCGGCCCAACAGCCACTTAAAGCGAAGCGACCTTATCGCTGTGCGGGAACGCCGTNNGGCTCTTCAAGAAGAATCTCTCCCGGAGTTATCGGATTAAGTTTTTTCGTCACACGTCTCACCTCAATTTAGTGCATACTTCGAGTCGTCGTCCGCTTTTCAGTGACAATCAGCTATCTGTCCGCGTAAAGTTGATGGGGGTTTGTTCTTCAGTTTACCCATGTGGGCCAAATCTTTAGAAGCGATCGTTCCGACGAGAAGGGCTTGAGGATGCCCCTGGGCATCTCGTATCCTTCGCCCTCGCTTCCGATCACACTGTATTTTACCTCCTCGAGCCTGCCCGGCGTAGTTTTTCCCTCCGTTTTCCCTCCTTTGCCGAATAACGGATCCGTGTCGTGGGTCGTGGAAGCTCTTCGCCTGAAAACACCGTCGAGCGGATTCTTGCCATATCGGACGCCCCCTT
The DNA here is from genome assembly GCA_003509825.1 of Coriobacteriia bacterium. Taxonomy (GTDB): domain Bacteria; phylum Actinomycetota; class Coriobacteriia; order Coriobacteriales; family UBA8131; genus UBA8131. The sequence continues at coordinate 14,639 of DOMT01000211.1, read as the reverse complement.
ACGCGACCATCCACCACCCCATACCTTCATCCTCGCCGCATAGACATGGGCGTTCGTCGACTCCATCGTGCCCGGGGTGGGGCCGGCGACCGCGACGGTTTCCTTGTTGTTTACTATATAACGTAGGGATTCCTCCACCTTTTCCACGCTTTTCGGTTTTGCGGCTATCTTATCTTCGAGAAATGAAATGAGCCCTTCGACACCTCCCCGACGAAGCAGTCCGTAGGCGATTTTGCATGCGCTCCTTAAAACGAGAGCCGCTTCCAGGAGTCCCCTTCGAGGATGGCAGGCTCGACGACGGCGAAGTCTTCGCTTTCCTCGATCCGGTGGAGACAAAGCTTCGCTGGTTCCCGGCGCAGCGCCGTTGTATCATATGCCATGACGGGGTTCCTTTCCTTCTTTGTCTTGGTAAACCGAAGAATATAGGAACCCCCCGACTATTTCATATCACGAGTAAAGGGTCGCTCGCCCCCATCAACTTTACGCGGTCCTTTCATCCACATCGGCAAGCGAACGTTCCGAACGCAGGCTCTCATGCCGTTACGTTACCTTGCGATGTAACCGTAGGCTCTCTCAAGCACCGGGCGAAAGAGCTCCAGCTCCGCTTTGGTCGCGCCGTGTTTGATCGCTCTGCGCTCCCACCCACGCACTGCATCGAAGACCCTCCCCCGCACATCACGTGCCGCAGCCTCGGACAAACCGAACCATTCATGCGCCTCATTTGCAGCCGTCCATCCTGCTTCGAACGTCGTTGCCCCTTGTATGGACGTCACCCGTCGGTCATTTATACCGGGATTGGGATTGAGATCAAACGCCGGCGACAAGCGCCAAGCCGCCCCCGAGCGAAGCACGGCATGATTGCGCAAATGGTCATCCGTATTGTTGATGAGCAGCGAGAAGATGAGCCTGCGCCACAACTCAGCCAGATCCTCCGACGTTGAGCCGCTGATTTCCGTGAGACTATCCGCAATGTCCAGATAGTCACCGGACTCCCCCTCCTCGCTTTCCAACAGTGTCATGGCGCTCATATACCCGATGCGCTCACCGTCGTCTGATCGATCGAATCGCTTGAGCAACAAGATATTCGCGTCCTCGACGGTAATCAGCCTGTTCTCCGGAACGGTTATTCCCGCATCGGCTGCCAAATCGAGAGCGATCTTTTCCCACCGCATCACATCCCACTTATCGTTCGGATGGGGAAACTTGGCGATATGAAGCATGCCTTGCCCCGCTTTTTCCGTATCGATGACGGTTGCCTTCGGCCGTGCCCCTCCAAGCGAACCGGTGCCTGCACCCAAAAGGGTCTTTACCGCCTCCAACGTGCCTTCACTTTGCTCTTTTGCCGAGCAAAGCCGGTTGGATGCAGCAAGCAGCTTGGGTAGAGCAATAAGCTTCGGCACCTCCTCCCCCAAAGCCGCAAATTGCCGTGATCCCGACTGCCTGAAGCGCAAGGCCCCCTGCCTGGAGAAATCGGAGACACCGAGCAGATAATCCATCTCCGTGATCGTTCGAGGCTGTTGCCCTGTATCCGCCCACTGTTGCCTCAACCCTTTCTCGATGAGATTGCGCCCCCATCTGTCGGGGCTCGCATCACAAAAGCTGCGGGGGAGCCCCTGCTGAAAAGCAAAATCACCTGAAACGAGCGGCATTGCCGACTCCAAAGCATAAGCGCCCGCATGATTGAAATAGCCGGGCTCATAGCGAAATGTCGTGCCCTCTCGGCCCCGACGCAGATGAGAAAACAGCACTCCCGTAAAAACAGCTTTCCCCGCAAGCTCCACATGCACTTCTACGGTACTCATGGACGCACCCGCTTCGGCAGAGTGATATCCGCTCGTGCGCGCCCGAACTCGGTTTCATAGGGGTCGGTTGCCTTAACGATGTCGTCAAGGACACCCAGCGCACGCGCTACACTCAATACCGCCTGAAAGCTCACTCCACCGTCACCCTTTTCTATCAGCTGGAGTGTCGAGCGTGCTATTCCTGCACGATCCGCCACCTGAGCCAAGGTAAGGTTGAGCAACTTGCGCCATGTGCGCAGTTGCTCGCCGATCTCTCGATTGGCGGTAAGTACTTTTTTTGATATCGGACGACCCATAATCCCATTCCTAATTACCCTATATTCGGTAATTATAACATATTATTACCGTTATTTCGGTATTTGATTCTACCCATTGCCGTCTCAGTTCTTTTCGGAAGAATCTCAAGGCCGGGCTGTATTTCCAGCCTTCTACGGAGTGGATCGGAGAGTTTGAGCCCGCAGCTCAAACTCCAGTGCACCGCGCTCCTCACCGTTTACTATGAGGGCTATCTTGTGGGTGCCGGGGTGGTGCTTACGGATGCTTACGTTGGCGAATGAGTGGGTTTTAGCGTAGTCTTTTCGCTCCCCCGCCGCCATAGTGATCTCCGATATCTTGAAGATCTTTCTGCTTGTTTTGCCGGTGGCTTTTACGTAGTCGATGCCGTATTCCAGGCGTACCTTCGTCGCTTCGTCGGCACGGATCGCAAACGCGAAGACGAGGTTGNNAAAACGAGATTGTCACCGATGCTCAACCTGTCCGATTCCAGGCGAAAGCCCTCGACCACGATATCACTCCCACCGTGATAGCCGAAGAGCGCCAGTACCTCGACGTTGCCCTTTTTGAGCAGCGTTCTGCAGCCGTGTTTGACCACCCGATCGGTGAGTTCGTTTTCGCCGAGCCACTGCCCGGCAAGCCGCACCACGAGCTCGGGGTTCGTTTTGGAGATGTCATTGATGTTGTTGGCGACGCTTTTGCGCACATACATCGAGGGGTCCGCCTTGAGTTGGTTGAGAATCGGTAGAATCGGAGTGGGATCCTCTTTGAACCGCGGCAGCGCACGGCCCCAGGGTAGCTGCGGACGACAGCCTTCGCTGGAAAGCCGGCGCACGTGCTCGTTTTCGTGCCGCGTCCAAACGTACATCTGCGCCATCATGCGCTCTTCGTGATCGATGATGAACGGCCTCACGGCGAACTCCGACGACGAATACGGCGTGTAGCGCTCAAGCGCAGGAATCGAGATGTCCCAATACACCTCGTCTTGCCCGAACACCTCGACGAAATCGGGAAAGATGATCCCGAAGAAACCGGAGTAGTTGGCGACGATCTTGTCGAGCAGAGCAATGTCTCTCTCAAAGTCCGAGGTCAGAAAGCTACCGAGTGTGCTGCTGATGCACCGCACCCGCGCTTTGAGCTCCAGGTCGGGCCAGCTCCCATCCATCGCCGTTTCCAGAAACCCCTCGACCGAAAACGCCGGATAAACCGCCCGGACATCACGGGCAAGCGCTTGTAGAGACTCCCGGTTATACATATGCTTCAAGGGCTCGGGCATATATTCCTCCTCATACCGACCTTCCCCCGGCGAAAAGACCGACCTATATCAACCACGCCGGAACCATATACTCGGACCCCGTCAAAGGCAACACATTCTTTGTCATACATATCACCGCTCCTGTACCGCGCTCGATACCGGGGATGTTATCCAGAACATCGAAAGCGGATAGTACCCGCTTATCAGGGTCTCCGGTCGTTTTTATCTCCACCGGATACAAAACACCGCCCTCCTTGATCACAAGATCGATTTCCCGCTTATCTTTATTGCGGTAATAAAAGAGAGGTGCGTCGGACAATCCGTCATTGTAATACGACTTAAGCACTTCTCCCACAACGAAGGTCTCAAAAATATGGCCCCACATCGCCCCGTTAACAAGCTGTTCAGGTGTGTTCCAACCTAAAAGCCAGCAGGCAAAACCGGTGTCCAAAAAGTACAGTTTGGGTGTCTTTACGAGTCGTTTCAGATAGTTGTTGTGATAAGGTTGTAGGAGGTAGACTAACCCGCTTGACTCCAGAACAGAGAGCCATCGCCTGGCGGTCGTTACGTCTTTTCCACATGCTTCCGCCAGCGTTGTGACGTTCAATATCTGCCCGGTTAATGAGGCACAGGCCCGCACAAACTTAACAAAGGCGGATTCATCGTGAACTCGTAGCACGTCCTTTATATCTTTTTCGATATACGTTTGAAGATATGAGCTGTAATAATCACGCCAATCGCATAGGTCACCCTTTACTTCGTGGAGCTCCGGGAAAAACCCCGCATGGATTCGCTCAACCGTTGTTTGATAATCACCGCTTATACCGGCCTTACATCGGCCTTCAATTTTTTCCAACGTGGGCAGAAACGGTTCGCGAAAACCCGAGAAGTCAAGTTCACGAAGGGAGAGTCCCAACATCTTGATTACCCCTGCCCTGCCGGCCAAGCTTTCGCTGACACCCTGCATAAGACGAAAGCTCTGCGACCCGCTTAGATAGAATTGCCCTTTTTCTCCACTCTCGTCAACATACACCTTTATGTATTCAAAAAGCAGGCCGGCCTTTTGTATCTCGTCAACGATGATCGGAGGTTTGTGCATCTCAAAGAAAATCGATGGAGCGTCAAGGGCGCTCTGGCGCACCAAGGGACTGTCGAGTGCGATGTAGCCCATGCCGGAGTGCACGGTTTTGAGCATAGTGGATTTACCGACCTGCCGGGCGCCGGTCAAGACCAACACGGACTTACGTCTTTCCATCCGCTGCAATACGGCCTCGATATGACGGGGGTAATACACGGTTTTTCCTGCTTTCAGACTCCGTCCAATCTGGTATTTTATACCATATTAGACGGATTTCCGAGACAAGTCAACCACCCGCCAGGGCTTTGAGACATCACAAGCAAGCGTTTGCAGAGACTCCCGGTTATACAAATGATCCGAATCATGCGAAAGTCGCCGGAATCAGGCATTCCGGACGTCGAAATGGCGACATTCGCATGATTTCGCCAAACATTGGGGCGGAATTCGGAGCTTGTGGGTTTTCGTGCCTCACGCTCCTGTGAGCTCCTCGGGATCCGGCGTGCAGGCCTCACGTTCTTCCAGCAGTTTTCGTGCCTCACGCCTCTACGAAATCCCGAAGTACCTGCCCGATTCTGCCGAGGCCCTCGACGATGCGGTCATCGGGCATGTTGGAGTAGTTGATGCGCAACGTGTTTTCCCTACCGCCGTTGGGAAAGAACGGGCCGCCTGGAACGAAGGCGACATTTTGCGCCAGACAGGCTTCGAGCACCTCCCGCGCGTTTACGGCCTCGGGCAGCTCCACCCAGAGAAACAGGCCGCCCTCGGGTTTGGCAAAGGTTACGCCTGCGGGAAACGCGGCCCTCATCGTCTCTACCGCCAGATCGCAGCGCTTGCGATAGGTTTCGCGGATGGTCTCGATATGCGTATCGATATCGTAGAGCTCGAGGTATCTGGCGATTTCGCGCTGCGCGAGCGTATTGCTGTGCAGGTCCACGGCCTGCTTGGCGAGAATATATTTTTCGATGACGGCCTTTTCGCCGGCGATCCAGCCGATGCGATAGCCGGGGCAGAATATCTTGGAGAACGTGCCCGTACAGAGCACATTGCCGGCGGTGTCGAAGGATTTGACGGCCGGCAAAAACTCTCCTTCGAACCTGAGCTCGCCATAGGGGTTGTCCTCCACGACAGCCACACCGTAACGGGCCGAAAGTGCCGCCAGTTGCTCGCGGCGCTCCAAGCTCCAGGTTCTGCCGGTGGGGTTTTGAAAATCGGGGATGACGTATATCAGCTTGGTGTCGGGATAACGCTCAAGCTGCTTTTCCAGATCATCCGGCAGCATGCCGTTTTCATCGGTGCGAATCTCGGTAAAGGTGGCGCCGTAGGCCTTAAACGCGCTGATGGCTGCAAGGTAGGTCGGGCTCTCGCACAGTACCCTGTCACCTTCATCCAAAAATACCTTGCCTGAAAGGTCGAGCGCCTGCTGGGAGCCGTGG
>DOMT01000211.1:3982-8776 GCA_003509825.1 Coriobacteriia bacterium | reverse complement strand
GGCGCAAAGCCCTCGGTGACGGAGTACTGCAACGCTTGCTCACCGCTCTCCTCCAGCACAAGCCGGCCGACCCGCTTGATCTCTTCGATGGGAAACAGCTCCGGCGCCGGCAGTCCGCCGGCAAAGGAGATGACCTCCGGCCGCTCGGCGACCTTGAGAATCTCGCGTATCTCCGACGCCTTCATTTCGTTCATCCTGCGCGCCATTTTGTACTTCATCGAACTGCCCCTTGTGTATCAGACAACAATAATGGTGCAACTTTATCACATCCCGGCGACCCGATCGTACGCACTCCGGCGCGGTTGGCCGGGATGAAGCAACAAATACGACTCATTGTCATGGATATACCTGACTTACTCCACCGTCAACGACATCGGGGAGGGTGAAGGCGCGAAAAAAGTTCAATATCAGGAACAAAGTCGCTAAAATATACTACCATCCTATACATTGTCAGGGGTATTTTGGACTATACTTAATAATATAGTTTTATCAAGGGGTTTCACACAATTTGCGCACCAAAAAGTGTAAAGGGGCTAATATGCAGAAAGCGTCAAAAAGTATCTTCATCGCGTCCGTAAACGATTCGATGGAGGACAGAGCTGCACTGACAGCATTCATCCATAAGAAAAATCCGGAGCTTCAGAAGTATGGGATTTCGTTGATTNNAAAATGGGGGGATATGCCTTTGCGTATTCCGCTTGCGGAAAATCAGGCGGGGCACGGGGCGCTGCGCGACGGCAATGATCTGTATGTGTTTTTGTTCGGTGCCCAGGCAAATGCGCAGAGCAAAGAGGAGTTTGGCAGGGCGCTCAAGATTCTCGATGCCCAGATAGACGACGTGCGCAGTGCCAAGATCCTGATCTACTTCAGAAGCATCGTAGCCTCGACCTTTGCACACATAAAGGAGAGCAGGCAGTCGTTTGACGAGGTGATAGCACTCGAAGAACGGGTTAAGTTCGACCTCGCACAACGATCCGACAGCTACTCCACACAAGCGGAGTTGCTGCTCAAGTTTGACACCGAGCTCAACAAACAACTCCTGCCCGAAATACTGAAGCTTGCAGAGGCGCAGTGGAATGCTCAGAGGCCGCCGATACCCGCTGCCGAGGCGCCGGTAATCGACACTCCCGTCGTCAGCGCTCCTATCGACGATATCGCTCCCACGCAAAGAGTGGAGGTATTCGGTTCGGTGAAAATCGAGTTCGTGAACCTGCCTGAATCCGCTTCCGGCGGGTCGGTGACGTCCGAGGCGAAGCCAGGCTACACCATCACCCCGAACATTTTGACCATGCCGCCGATCGAACCCATGAGCATCTCAAACGTTACCGATATCCGGCAGCCCGAAAAGAAAAGTGTATTTCCGAACGCAGGTGAGAAGAGCGCGTTTTCGGGTGTAGGCGAGAGAAAAAACGCGTTTTCGGATACGAGCGAGTACCGTGGCAGCAGGGCTGACAACCACAGCTACGACGAAAACTACGATGACGGCCTTGAGGATGACGAAGCTGAAGTCACCTACCGCACGCCGCGAACCTCCGTTAGGGAAGTAGATGAGTTTGCGAAGGGAGCGATCGTCGAGTGCAACGGTCCGAGGGGCGCGGTCGTTGAGGTGGTGAGCACGGGAGCTGTCGTAGTGGAGGTTATAAGCGCCGACGGTGTTTCGGTGGAAGGTATAAGCGCCACCAGCGAAGAACCTGACGACATCGACGATGTAGACGATGTCGAAGAACTCGAAGAACTCAAAGAACTCAAAGATACCGAAGATATCGACGGCGTCATCGATATCGAAAACGATGAGTCCGAAGAGGAGTACGACAGGGTGGCCGTCGGATAACGAACCTCTCAATTTTCGGCAATCTTCACCCCGGCAAACACCGATCGATCGCTTGATCGATCGGTGTTTTTTCAGCAGCTTCCAAAACCAACCATAAAATGGTGATCTCGGCCACCCTCAGTAGCTCCTCACATACTCCAGGAAGTCATCCGACAGAAGCGGCTTGCTGAAGTAGTAACCCTGGAAGTATTCGACACCTAGTGCGACCAGCGCATCTACCTGCTCTTGCTGCTCGACACCCTCTGCAATGATGTCCAGACCCAGCTGCCGCGCAAGACCTACGATCGAGCGAACGATCTCCTGTTTCTGAAAGTCGAGCGCTATCTCATCCACCAGGGATATGTCGATTTTGATGCAGCGGGCATCGAAATCGCTTATGTAGGTAAGCGAGCTATAACCGGCGCCCATGTCGTCGATGGCAANNTTTTTTCCAGGATGGACCGGCTTTCGGGATCGCTGTGGATGGCCATGTGCTCGGTGATCTCCAGCTCTATCTCGCCATGCACGATATCGTTGTGCCGCATTTGCTTGTCCAAAAACAATACGAGATCCTCGTCCTCCTTGAGATGATAGGGGTCGAGGTTTATGGAGAGGCGCATATCTTTGAGCCCGTGCTTTTTCCAGCGCGAGTATTCCTTCATGCTTTCGGCGATGACCCAACGCCCCAGATCGGTGCTGAGCCCGTCTTCATCGCAGAGCTCCACGAGCACCAGCGGCGATATCGAGCCGTAATCGGGGTCGTACCACCTGAGCAGGGCTTCGGCCCCTACGGCGCTACCCCGAATGTCGGTTTTGGGCTGAAACACCAGATGAAAGGGCAGATCGTCGGATTCGAAACAACCATGGATGTATCTGAGCAGCTCCCTGGCGGTGTTGCCCACGGCGTTGTCGCGCGAGATGATGACCACACCCTCGGTTTCGGCCGCCTCGGCGATGGCTTCCTGCATCTCCTGGATACGCTTGGAGCGATGGTGCAGCGAGGAGCGTCGGTGCCCGAAGACAAAAGGCGCATAGATCGCAACCGAACAGGTCGAGCAGATGATTTGCAGGGCGATACCCGCCGCAGACCCGGTTGTGAGAAATCCGGAGAGGATGATCGGCGTGGTCCAGTCGACATGCGTGGTCATCATGGGCACCGCGCCCGAGGCAAAGGCGGCATAGGCGACGGTGACGATCACCACGGGACCGCAAACGAAGGGGATCACATAAAAGGGGTTGAAGATAATCGGCATTCCGAAGATCAGCGGTTCGTTGATATTGAATGCCACAGGCACCGCAGATATCTTAGCCAGGCGTTTCTCCTTGTGCCCCGGCCTGAATATCAGCAGAGCCAAAAGCAGGCCCAGCATCGCTCCCCCGCCGCCGAGATTAACGAAGACGTAGTAAAAATCCTGGGTGGCGAACATCGAGGAGGTGCCGGGCAGCGTTGCGTTCGTCATGATATCGTCGAAGATAACACCGCCGCCGTTTATGCCTACGAACCACATCAACTGCATGAAAAGCACGGTGAGCACAACCGAAATAAAGCTCTCTTTGCCCAGGTACTCGGCGGCAAAGTTGCCGAACGCGACCTCCACCGCCCCGAAGGGCAGGCTCTTTATGACAAAAAGGTGCAAGATGATGAAAACCAGAATCGTTGTGACCATAGGCAGCATCATACGAAACGTCGTGCGCATCAAAAGGTTGGAGTCGAGCGCGGAGAACTTGGGGGGATGGACTTTTGCCACGAGTTTGGCGATCTGAAAAAACAACCAGGGCGCCAGGAGGGCCATGATGAGCGCAAAAAGCGTACCTCCACGGCCCGGAGTGCTGATGGCCGCCGAGTTGATACCGTGCATGTCCACGAATATGGTGGTGTAGCAGCAAAAGGTGGTAACGACGGGCATCAGGGGATGCACATCGCCTTCCTCCACCATGGGCTCATCGCTACTGTAGCTGTAAGACACGGCCAGCAAAACGATCAGGGCTATGATGTCGAGGGTCGCCGCTGTTACGGCATTCAGCAGGATTTTGAGCTGACCGGAAAAAATACCCGCAAGAAAATCCTGGTAGGCGTCTATGGGAAAGTTGATCAGCGCAATGCAGAGCGCACCGACAAGGGCAAAGGGAATGGAGAGCACGAGGCCTCTATTGACGGCCCTGATTATGCGGAACTCCGAAATCCGGTGTGCGAAGTCACCTATTGTCTGGGCCATGCGCTCTTTCCCTTTTCTTCGTGCCTCGCTTGTGCCTTGACCGTTGTGCGTTCGCGGATGTTTTCAACAGGCCGTAAGATGAACAAGAGAAAGAGTCCTATCGCAATCATCGGCAGGATGATTTGAACGGCAAGCGTGGCGTTGTCGCCGGTTTGAGGCAGCGATCCTATGGGGTCGGGGGGCGGGGTCNNCGACTTTGAGCTGTTTGTGCGTAACGAGGTTGGAGCTGTCGGTGAACTGCCCCGAACGCAACGCCGTAGCCTGATTTTGATACAGGCGACTATTAGGGTCGTTTGCACCGCCCGGCAGTGCATCGACGGTAACCTTAAAGGTAAATACGGCGTTGCCCACGAAGGTTTGATCGTAGGAACCCCAGGTGATGACCCTTGTTCCGGAGTTATAAAAGGCATCGGGAAGAACTGCCACAGTATTTTCCTTGGGAGAAAAGAAGGTAATGCTACCGGGAACAAGGGTCATTCCCCGGGGTACGACATCCGAAACCACTATATTCTTAACGCCGATGAGGCCCGCATCGTAGGTGAGAGTGTAGATAACTTCCTGACCTGCCGTAAGAGCTACCGCACTTTCCGGATCGGTGCCTCCTGCAGGGCTCGAACTCTTAATGAACACCGGCCGTACGAAGGTGTTGGTAACGATGAATCCCGTTGTATCGTAGCTCGTAACATAACCGGGGGTCTCGGCGACCTCACGTATGCTGTAGGTGATCGGCACGTCGTTTCGCGTAGCGGGTAGATCGGCGAAGACGTA
>DOMT01000211.1:0-3965 GCA_003509825.1 Coriobacteriia bacterium | reverse complement strand
TGCACCTGTATGGAGGCCGGTCGCAGACCCTCGGCGTTGTTATCGTCGGCCCAGGTTTTGACGACGGTTTTACTCGTCCACCCGGGCGAATAGCGGTTGGTGATGGAGAAGGTGTCGGCACTGTAGGTGGTCTGGTACTGCCCCACATCGCCGATCTCGGCTACGGTGTAGACGATCTCACGCCCGGTGGCGGTCCAACGGGGCAGCCCCGAGATGATGCGCCGCCAGCCATCCGCAGAGGTAACCTGCAGGGGCTGTCCGTACGCCACGTTGTCGGTGAAGAGCTGTATGGTTACCGAGTCGGGGCGATTCACATCCTGGGTATTGTCGTCAACCCAGGTTTTTCCCACGGTGATCCTGGTCTCCCCCACCCTGTGATAGGTGGTGGGAGTCTGCGCGGTCTCGTTTTTGGCGCGGTCGGTAAGGGTGGCGGTGTTGTTGAAGTCGCGGCTCGCCTTGTTGGAAGTGTCGCCTGCGACGAACGCGGTTGCAGGTGCACTCACGCGGAAGTAGATCCGGGCCGTCTCACCGTCGGACATCCCCTGGATCGTCCAGCTCAGAGGCGAAGTTGCATCGTTTGCGGTGGAGGTGGCCTGCGAGGGCAAAACTCCCCCGGAAAACACCACCCGCGCTGATCCGGGTATATAGGTGGTGCCGGCAGGCAGGATATCGCTTATCTCCAGCGCTCCACTCAACTGATCGCGTCCCGTATTGGTGAGCACCATACGGTACTCGACCACTTGTCCGAGCGCAGCCACCACGGGAGCTGCAGCGCTACCGGGGTTTTCGGCCGCCGGGGTACCGCCTGTGGCGGCATCCGGACTTGCGGCCGTGACACCGTCCACCAAGGCTGCAGTTTTGGTGAGTGCCGCCCAGCGGTTGAGCTGCTTGTGCGTGACGGTCTCGGAGAGCTCCGTGTGCTCGGTTCCACGCGTCGCGGTAGCCTGATTGGTGTACAGTCGGTAATCGATACCCCCTGCACCACTCGGCAAAGCGTCCACGGTCACTCGGAAGGTAAAGCGTGCCGTACCCAGGGCGGATTGTGTGTACGTGGGCCAGGTGATCGTTCGCGTTGCCGCACTGTAGGCGGAGTCGGGCACAGGGGTGGCGGTCACCGTGCCCGGCGAGGTGAAGGTGATGCTGCCCGGCACCGGGGTTAGACCCTCGGGAACCACGTCGGAAACGGTCAGCGGTGTGGTATTGATATTGCCCGTATTGTAGGTGAGGTTGTAGGTTATATAATCGTCGGCTGCCACGGTGGTGGCCGTAGCGGCATCGCTGCCACCGGCGGGAGCAGTGCTTTTGGCAAGATGGGTTAGGTATACCAAGGTACGCGAACCCACCAAAAACGAACTCGACGGATCGCCCACATTGGGCACCTGCGTGGAGTAATAGGCCGCTCGGTTATACGCCGTAAGAGCGGTCTGTCGCGTCGTGGGTGCGGTCATATGCACGAGCACCTGCGCGCCTGATTGCGGCGGAAACACGAAGTCGGATCCGTCGGTCGCCTTGCGCAGATCGACGGCTATGGCCGTTATCCTCGTCTTGTCGGCCGGTTGGGTGGTGCTCCACACCGAGGTGTCGCTCAAGCTCGCGGGCGACATCCCCGTATACGTGAGCCCCGGCGTGGTGGAGTAATACACCACGGGGTTGATACCCGCCTGAACGGCATAGTTGAGGGTGATGTTGTCGAAGGTACCTTTCCAGGAGGTCTCGATGCTCTCGGCGGCGTTTTCAAGGATGTCGAAGAGCACCAGGTCACGCATACTCGTATTGTCACCCGAACCTGCGCGCAGCTGATAGGTATAACCCCCGCCGGCCTCTACGGTGGCGGTGGAATTATAGGGTGCCAGCTCGCCTGCTGAATCGGGACGCACCAATTTGCTGAGCCCCGCTCCCGTGGACACGGCCACGTTGACGGGCACCAGCAGGTTCATGTACTGCGTATCGTTGACGTTGGTGACCCCGTTGCCCCGCAGGTCGTAAAAGACCGGGCGGCCGTCGGAGCCCATCACGGTATTACCGCGTCCGTCGTCGGGCACGCCGTTACCGAGTAGAGGCTGATCTTCGGGCACCTGATAGGCGGCGTTATTCACGCTGTTGCGCGCATAAGGCACGTTGTCCCAGGGTATGGAGGCGGTAAACATCACGGAATAGCCGCTCGAACCGCGCTGATTCCACGTGGAGGGCCCCATGACCACCGAGCCGTCGGTCTGGCTCACCGGCCGCATCACGTCACCCGTATTCACATAGTTTTGCCCCGCGGTGTTGGCCTTAACGCGCAAGATGACGAGCTGGCGCCCGGTGCCGCGGTAGTTGTCGATGGTCTCCACCGTCATGGTGGAGGTGTTCGCGCCACCCTTTATATCGTAGACCGCTTTGGCCTTGGNNCGATGGAGGCGTTGTAAAAGGCACCGAGGGGCAACAGATCGTAAAACACGGCTTCGTCGCGCGAGGGTGGTTGCCAGCCGGCCGCGAGCAGCGAATCGAACTCCGGATCGGTGATGCCCTGAAAGGCCTCGATGTTGTTGAGCCAAAACTGCACGTCCACCATGCGGTTGGTGACGTCGTTGACGGGTGTGGACGCATNNACTGCGCCCTATCATGTCGAGTATCTCGATCTGCGCCGTGCGACGGTTGACCAGCGAGCCGTAATTGGCACGATCCTCCGCCTCCAACGTGGCGTTGTTGCCCTGCGAGTCGGAGAAGGTGTAGTTGGCAGGCGGCGTGGTGTATTGGGTGCCGTCGGAACGATTTACCCGGTAATAGCCGAAGTTTTGCAGCCTGAGCCGTCTGTCGTCGTTGGCGGGGTTGGCAAACCAGGACTGCAGGGTGGGCGAGGCGGTGTTGCCGCGTATCGCACCTGCCAGATCCATGCGTAGTGTGAGGTGGTCGCTGGCGTTTTCGAAGGTGGTCTTAACGGCGGTGGTACGCGCAGGTAGGGCAACCGTACGTGGCGCGGATGTCAGCGCACCGTTGGTATCATAGGCGACCTGCCCCGCGTAGAAGCTCTCCACCTCCACCCAATCCGTGCTGTTGGCGGTTTTGGCCCAAACCTTGAGGAGGGGGCCGTTTGTACCCTGTTGGTAATACCGGCGTTGCCCGGAAGTGCGATCGACGAGATAGGAATCAAGGGTGATGGTGGCCGAACTGTAGTAGTAGTCGCTTGCCGTCATACGCACCCAGGGGTCGGGCGAGGTGTTGGCCGTGCCGTCCACGAGCTTGAAGTTGGCAAAGTCGTCGGTAAGCTCGCCGTTGTAGGTTTGCCCTGCCGGGAAGTTGACTCCGGGGTAAAGATCGAACCCTGCCACCATGCCCCAGTTGAGATCGACCGGAAGACCGTTGCGCAAAAGCACCATCTTCGACCATATCTCGCGGTCGTTTCTGTCGAGTGTGTCCGAATATTTAACCATCCGGGTGGGCTCGCCATCGAACTTGAGCTCGAAGTTCTTCCAGGTGTAGTTGGAGGTGGACTCCATCTGTCGGGGGGTGTCCTTGCCGTCTATGCCCGTGAGACTCTCGGTGGCCGTATTGGTAAGCACGTCACCGTCGTTGCCGAGCGGGTAGCGCACGAGCACGCGCAGATAGCGGTCCGCACCGTTTGCCGGACCCAGCTCGTTGGGGTCGGTGAAGGGCCTTGATGTGATGGTGTTGGGACCGGTTATCCTGAAGTCGGCGGGATTTAGGGTGTTTTGCGGGTAGCGCGAGTCGCCCGACACGGCATAGAGCTGCCCGTCGGGGCTGGCGATATCGGTAATGATCGTCTGATAGGGCTGGTTGGAGGTGCCCGTCATGGCCAGGCGCCAACTCACCCAACGGTAGTTGGCAAAATCGGCAGGCATCGGCGTGCCACCCGTGAGGCTGGTATCCCAGTAATACATGGGCTGCGGGTCACTCTTCACAAAAATATTGGACTTGGCCTCGGTGTCTATCGTAAGGTTGATGGGGGCGGCGGTGGCCGAGTC
>DOMT01000109.1 GCA_003509825.1 Coriobacteriia bacterium | reverse complement strand
GCATAGGGGGTTTGAACGAGCTGATTGCAATGTGCAAAACTTACGACAATGCCGTTTTCTTCAACGAGACCTCCGGCTTGGAGGATGCTTTCGATTGGGATGGCATGATGGCATCAGGCAGTAAGTTTTGCGACAAACTGCTTGAAATCAATTCGGCTTGTAAGCGTATCTTCGCAGATCAGCCCGACAACGCCGAGCGACAAGCTCTCAAAGATTCGTCGCAAAACAAAACCTCGGCACTCGCATGGCTGGATATCGAGCGCCCTTTCAGGGTCTTCGGTTCGGGATCCTGTGAGAACTGTGACCCCTGTACGTTTCCGGACAAACCCTGCAAAGATCCGGATAATTTCTTCATTCCTTTGGAAGCCGCCGGCATTTACGTCGGCAAATTATCCAAAGATCTGAACATGGATTACACCGGTGCGCAGGATACGGTTACCTACTTCGGCATGCTGCTCTACAACGACTAACAAACAACCGGCGACAAAAAACAAAGCCCGTCCAAGCCGCCTGCTTGCAACGGGCTTTGTTTTTCACCTTCTCTCCCCCACCGACTCGGTGATGATGTCCAAGGCAACATCATGTGGTTCCCTGGGCAAATCTCCGAGCCTCTGACTTTCGAATGCCACCCCGACGATCACGGCGTGCTGCGGCAGGCGTGGCAGGAAGCGATCGTAGTTTCCGCCACCGTAACCGAGCCGGTTACCCTCATCATCGAAAGCCACAAGCGGCACGACGATCATGTCGATAACCTCGGGGTGATGCCTGGGATAATCCACAAGCTCGTGGGCGTCCGTCCCATAGACTCGGAGCGGCTCATGCAAAAACGCAGCCTTACGACCCCGGTATTGTTCGAGGGTGATCGCCCGCATAGACATCTTTTGATCTTCCCAAGGCTCCATGCAGGGAAAACTCAAGGATATCCGCTCACTCGTATAGGCCGCTTCAATGAAGGACGATAGATCGAGTTCATTGCCCATAGCCGCGTAGACCGCAACATTTATCCGCCCTTGCGGTCGGTTTTCGAGTAATTCGTCGAGCATGGCCTTCAAACGTCGACACACCCGCTCACTCCCTCGAATCCGCCGCTCTGCTGTCATGGCGCTCCTGGCCGCAAGAGCAACTTCCCTAAAAGTCCCTTTACCACTCGAGCCGGCATCAAACACCGTACATCATTCTCCCAACATCTCAAGCACACCGATATCGCGCGTGCCCTGCTGCCATCCGAGCCTACCGGGAAACCCGAAGCAGCACGCGTAAATCTCAGATCGCAAAACGGCAAATCGGACCCGATTACCCGGATCCGATTTGCCGTAAGTCGGTTGTGCCGTTTTCCGACACAACCGACCGGAATGCAAAATGGTTTACAGATCGTACTTCGAGGCGTCGAATTTCGGATTGTCGGCGTTCTCGGCGAGCTGTTCTTCGATGAAGGCACCCTCATCGTCGGTAATGCCGGCAACGGTCTCATCGAGCTGATCGAGAGCGGCGAGCTCACGGTCGCTGAGACGCAGTTTCTTGCTGTCATAACCTTTACGGATATGCTTGGTAGCGGTCGCAACGGCTCTCTTGCAACGCAGGAAGTAGTTATCATCACCATCGACGATATCCTTAGCCATGCTGAGCGCAACGTCCGGACGCAGGATGTAAGCATGCGGATCCAGATAGCTATCGCTGTCNNTCGGTATCCTCGCCCTTGGCACGCGCAGTATTGAGCAGACGGCAGTCATAAGCAAGCTGCTCGAGACCGACCACTTCACCGAAGCCACCGAGCAACTTGATATGCTGGATGGACTCGTTTGACCACTCATCGGCGCAGCAAAGAGCGATATTGCCCACGCGGGAAAGATGGGCGACCGCAGCCACTTTACCTTCCATGGTGATCGGCATGCCGGTGATGGCCTTGACGATGACACCTTCATAACCGCAGTCCTTGTCCGGACCGACGGCACCGACCTCATTGGCGATGATGGTACGGGTGGCGGCGGCAACACGGGCAACGGCACCGAATACGCGAGAGATGTAATTCTGCTCGGCCAAAACCATGGCGGTGTTGGCAAAACCACAAGCGGTATCGCCGGCGGCCTGCACGCCCTTATGCTTGCCGGCCACGTCTACGATCATGGTCCACAGTTTTTCCATATCGCGGGCACCGAGAACACCGAGGGCAAAGATGATCTTCGAGATGTCGTTGTACATCAGGCCTTCGTCATGAACGTCTTTACCACCGATGGATTCGATGGATAAAAAGTCGTTGCCGATCGCGGCGCTTCCCTCCATGGAACGAACCACTTTGTCCCACAGATTGCCGTGCCACATGCGATCCAGTCCCTCGCGGGCACCGGTCTCACGAACGTCAACCGGAGTGGAACGCACGGCTACCTTCAAGCCGTACTTCTGGTAATAGGACTCAACGACTTCCTCGATAACAGCCATGTGCTGAATACCCCACTCAGGCTCGAATGTAACCTGCGGCACCCACTCGCACTCCAGCTGAACACCGGGAACTTCGAGCTCAACGGCACGCTGGCAGATGCCATCGGCGATTTCCCTGTAGATATCCAGGACTTCCGGCATCGTCTCTTGTGTAACGAGCATGGTAGGCAGTGTAAAGTTGACTTCCGGAATGATTGTTCCGCCGCCGATGACCAGACCACGCTTGGTTGTTACAGGGTGAATCGATTTACCGTAAATGAAATCNNATGAAATCTTTGACATCCGTATATGCGGTTTTGGTAAAACTTTTTCTTCCCATAAGCCGACATCTCCTTAAGAATCGATTTCAATAAATGGAACTCGTACTTTGCCCAAGCACTACGCTTCAGTGTACGTCCCGACCTACTGCTTTTCTTGTAATTATTTCTTATCAATTCGCAAGAAATTGCCTTAAAGGACAAAACCGTCCCAAATATCGAGCTATCCCGCTTATTACCTGCTCAAAAGACATGATTGCATGCCGGTGTGATAATCGATCCGGCTACCGTGACCGGCATGAAAGCGCCTCCCATCGGTAGTTTCGAAGACCGCGAAACATCGCTTTTCATGTGCAGGCGTTGGCTCAAAACGCCGGTTACTCTAATTGCTCTTATCGAAGGCGGTGGCGGATAGGCGGTAGTGATACGGTGTCATGCCTTCGNNTTTGAACACGCGGGCGAAATAACTCTGATCGGCAAATCCCACCTTGTAGCTGATATCGGCGATACTCAGATCATGGTCCGGCATCAATTCCTTACTTTTCTCGATGCGGATGCGATTCAGGCAACTCTTAAAACTCTGCCCCATCTCGTTTTTAAAAAGCGTGCAGAGATACGTCGGGCTGAATGAAACATGTTCGGCCACATCGTTGAGAGTGATCTTTTCGCCGTAATGCTCGAGCAGGTAGGCTAAAGACTCCTTTATGGTCTCCGCGTGTTTGGAATGGGGATTTTTAAAGGTATAGGAGGTGAGTAGCTCGAAGAGCTCGTTGAGCCAGATGACGATGTCGTTTAAGGTCTTGAGCTCCTCGACCTCCCTGAAGGCCCGGCGGCGGAGTCGTGCGATCATCTTGGTATCCACGCCGTTGCGGATCGCCGAGGAAATCATGATATTCACGAGCTCGACCACACGGCTCTTGATGAAATCCAGGTTGTTGCGGGGATGAAACAGAATCTGCTCGAGGATCTCGTTCAGGAGTATCTTAGCCTGGATCTCCTCTTGGTTTTGCAAGGTCTTGAGCAGACGATATTGCTCGTTGACACTATCCTCGTTTTCATACATGTAACTTCTCACGCGCAAGTGAGGTGATTCGTCATCCTCGCTGTGATCGTAATAGTTGTCGGAGGCAAAAACCAGCTTGTCGGCGAAGTCATCTTCCCTAAAAAGGTTGTTGCCGCTGATAAAGGCGGTGTTAACGAAAAGCTGCTCGGAAAACGCCGATACCAGTTCCGGACTGCATACGGGGATGCTGGATATGATCTCGCGGATCTTCTGTGCACTGAAGTGACTATCACCGGCTTGCGGTAAAACCTCAAACAGCAGGTAGTCGTCGATATCCGATAAAATGATCGGACCGCCGATGATAAAACGATTGCAGTTGGGATCCTTGACCACCGGCGTGGTAACGAAGGTGAGACCACGAGGATCCAGAAATGTGTAGAGCCCACCGTACAACGTGGATCGACCGAGGCTCTTTACCCGCACCTGTTCGATTTTGTCGCCGACTTTTAAAAGATTGGCTAAAAACAGCAGGGCGTCCTGGGTCTTCAGGTATTGCTCGGTCGAAAACGAGGCGTTGCCGTTTCTGTCCACAACCTGAATGCCGATGCCTGTCATCAGGGAGTAATCCTTGAGTGAATCGAACCGCATCCACGCCTCCTCAAGTAGCCCGGGCAAATCGACGCTTTAACCGAAAATGAACAAAAGTCCTGCCCGACCCATACGCCATAGCGCTACTTTTAAAAAATGTATACCTTCCCCTTGCCGCATCCGTAAACTACCTTACTCTCCGCCCCGATTGTAGCACCTTGCAAATTTTTTTGATGCGAAATTGCAGCATAAACTGGTAAGTAGCACTTTTTTACGGTTGATGGTCGGAGCACGACAACAACACCGCAATGAAGCGTTGGCATGCCATAAATTGTTAAATATATTCATATTTTTAATTTAACCCGAAAAGCGCGAATNNAAGTGATTTCCGAGTCGTCGCGCTCGCCATCCGGCCGAAAACCCTTACGGTTCCAACCTCCGAACGGCATATCAAGCAGCTTGTTTTTTATGGAAGGCAAACCAATACAGGCAGGCGACCAATACGGCGCCGCCGATGATGTTACCGACGGTGGCTGCCGATAGATTATAGAAAATACCGGTGATATCCAGATTGGCGAGTTTTTCCGCGGCAACGGAACTCGTATCGATGGCACCCGAGATCTTCATTACGAAAGCCATCGGCAGGAAAAACATGTTGGCAACACAATGTTCGAAGCCGCAGGCGACAAAAGCACTGATGGGCAGGAGTATGCCTACGAATTTATCGATGACGGTGCGGCCGGCATACGCGATCCAAACCGCCAGACAGACCAGGAAGTTACACATGATGCCCTTAAGCATCAAAACCAGCCAATCCTGATTGATCTTGGCAACACCCACATTCACCATGGTCAGGCCGACTGCATCGGTAGTGGGTCCGATCGCCCAGAACTGGGCGCAGTAGAGAATACAAACCAGGATCAAGGCGCCGATGAAGTTGAAAACCCAGACGATTACCCAGTTTTTAAAAACCTTACACCAGCTGAATTTTTTGGAGAGAGCTCCGGCGGCCATCAGGGTATTGCCGGTAAACAGCTCCGCACCGGCAACAACGACCAAGAACAGACCCAAGCAAAAGACCAGACCCCCCAGTAATTGTGACGCGATCCAGGGAATGGCCGGATCCGCCTTGATCAGCAGCATGAACATGCCGCCCATACCGATGAACATTCCGGCCGCAATCGACAGAAAAGCGTTCTGACGAAAACCCATACCGGCCTTGGCCAGACCGACGGTTTCGGCTTTGAGTTCAATTTCCACAGGTGCTAAACAATCGGGTTTTATCGCAGCGATATCTTTAGGATCCATTGTTATCACATCCTTCAGTAGCCTCATTATCAGATTATTAAGTAAACCGTTGATTACTCTATTTGTTTTGATTTCGAGCGGCGCTCACAACATGCTTGAGGTTTACGCTGGTGGTCACCGTGCCTACGCCACCGGGAACCGGCGTAATGAAATCGACGATGCCTTCGGCGGCGCTGAAGTCCACATCACCGACGAGAGCTCCCTCTTCGGTAACGTTGATACCGACATCGATAACCACCTGACCGGTTCTCAGGTAATCCGCCGTGATCATTTCCGCGCGCCCGACGCAGGCTATGACGATGTCGGCGGCGCGCACGACGGAAGGCAGATCGGTGGTTTTGGAATGCGCGATAGTCACGGTTGCCTGACGCTCCAAAAGCATCATGGCCGCCGGTTTACCGACTACCAGACTCCGTCCGACCACTACCGCGTTTTTTCCCTTTATTGAAACATCGAAATGTTCTAAGATTTCCATGCAGGCTGAAGGTGTGCATGGCGCAAAGCCTGAGTTTACGCCCGTAAATACGCCAACCGTCGAGGCGTCCGTAATGCCATCGATATCCTTTGCCGGATCGAGTTTGTTGCGTACGTAGTCTTCGTCCAGATGACCAGGTAGGGGGCGAAACATCAAAACGCCGTGCACCTTGCTATCGGCATTCAGGTTTTCAATGGCGTCAACCAGATCGTCCTGGCTGACATCAACGGGAAGAATGACATTCCTGATTGCCACGTTTACCTTTTCGGCGCGCTTGGTGACACCTTTTTCGTAGGAGATGTCGTCGCCACGCTCGCCGACACGCAAGATAGCGAGTGTCGGTTCGATGCCTTCAGCCCTCAAGGCTTCGGCTTCTTTGATGATTTCGGCGTTCAGAGCCTCCACTACCTCTGCGCCTTTAAGTATCGTTGCCACTTTTATCCTTTCTCTGTAACACCCAGGCAAAAGGGACACCGTTTACGGTATCCCTTTTCGCTTTTTGTGGTTTTGTTATTTGAAGCGCTGTGCCACGTTTGCAAAGATCGTCTCGGCCTTGGCAACGTAAACTTCGAGCATCCCGTTGGCCTCGGCGTCCGTTTGCGCGGCATAGGCCCGGTCGGTCATGGATTGGGTGTTGATGAAAACATTCAAACTCGCTCCCTGTAGCGCGGCCTGACACAGTTTAACGCCCACACCGACATCGGAAATCGCAATCGGCGTACCCTTGTCAGCAAACTGCTCATGGATGTCGATGGCCTCGCAGCAGGCTTGCATGATCGCCAACGGCACACCGCAGGCCTCGCGCAAACAACTCTCCATGACTTCGGCCTTATGGGCTTTTTCCGCCTCGGTTTCCTTCGGCAACCCATAGGCCTTCGACAGCGGCTCGAAGGACTTCGCGTCTTCGGCCACCAGATCGATCAAGCGACGCTGCAAGGCGTCCGACTGCGCCTTCAACTCGATGATATCGGCTTCGACATCGGCGAACTTCGGTTTACCCACCGTCAGGGAACCGACCATATTTCCGAGAGCCATTCCCAACGCCCCGACCAAGGCGGAACCTCCGCCGCCGCCGGGAACCGGAGCGGCTGAGGCCAACACCTCGACGAATTCCTCACAGGAACGCTTTGTAAAGTCCGCATCCATTGCTAGAACAATCCTGAGATCTTACCGGCCGAATCGACATCGATCCTCTCGGCTGCAGGAGATGCAGGCAGGCCGGGCATGGTCATGATCTCACCGGTCAAAGCGACGATGAAGCCGGCACCGGCCGAAATCTTGAGGTTGCGAACCGTAATGCGGAAGTCTTTGGGAGCACCGAGCAGAGCCGCATTGTCCGAGAAGGAGTACTGGGTCTTGGCAACGCAGATCGGCACGTTATCGAATCCGAGCTTCGTCAGAACGTCCATCTGGGCTTTGGCCTGCGGGGTAAAGTCAACACCATCGGCGTGATATATCTTGGTGGCGATGGCATTCAGTTTGTCTTCGATGGTGTCGGTAAGCTCGTATGAATAGCTGAAGTCGTTCGGCTCGGCGGTAACGCGCACCACTTCTTCGGCCAGCTTGATGGCACCCTCGCCACCCTTGGCCCAATGCTCGGCCAACACGGCGTTTACGCCGAGCTTCCTGCACTCATCCTCAACGAGTTGCAGCTCGGCGGCGGTGTCGGTCGGGAACGCATTGATGGCAACGACGGCGGGGAGCTTATAGACATCGGTGATGTTGGAAACATGCTGGAGCAGATTGGGCAGACCGGCCTTGAGNNGGCGTTCAGATCGGTCTTGGGCTTGCCACCATGCATCTTGAGCGCGCGAACCGTAGCGACGATAACCACGGCGGCAGGCTTTAAGCCGGCGGTGCGGCACTTGATGTCCAGGAACTTCTCGGCACCCAGATCGGCACCGAAACCGGCCTCGGTTACGGCATAGTCGCCGAGCTTCAAAGCCATACGGGTGGCGATGATGGAGTTGCAACCGTGGGCGATGTTGGCAAACGGACCACCGTGCACGAATGAAGGAGTACCTTCCAGGGTCTGTACCAGATTCGGCTTCAAGGCATCCTTGAGCAGGGCAGCCATGGCTCCCTCGGCATGAAGCTGAGCGGCGGTTACCGGCTCGCCGGCACGATTGTAACCGATGATGATGCGAGCCAGACGGGCCTTGAGGTCGTCGATCGAGGTAGCCAGGCAGAAGATGGCCATGATCTCGGAAGCGACGGTGATGTCGTAGCCGTCTTCGCGCGGCACGCCGTTGGTTTTGCCTGCCAAACCGTCGACGATGGAGCGGAGCTGACGGTCGTTCATGTCAACGCAGCGTCTCCAGGTGATATCGCGGGTGTTGATGTCCAGCTTGTTGCCCTGATAGATGTGGTTGTCGATCATGGCCGCAAGCAGGTTGTTGGCGGCGCCGATGGCATGGAAGTCGCCCGTAAAGTGTAAGTTGATGTCTTCCATCGGCACGACCTGGGCCCAACCGCCGCCGGCGGCTCCACCCTTGACGCCGAACACCGGACCCAAAGAGGGCTCACGCAAAGCCACGACCACGTTTTTGCCGATCTTGCGCAGGCCGTCGGCTAAACCGACGGTGGTGGTGGTCTTGCCCTCACCGGCCGGTGTCGGGGTGATGGCGGTCACGAGTATCAGCTTACCTTCTTCGCGCTCGATGGTGTCCAAGATATTGAAGTCGATCTTGGCTTTGTAATAGCCATAGGGCTCAAAAAACTTCTTATCGAGATTGAGATCAGCGGCAACATCGGTGATCTGACGAGGTGTTACCGATTGTGCAATCTCGATATCCGACCTGATTTCGGCCATATCAAACTCCTTAATTCTCCGTTACCGTATAGCAGCACTGCAAGTCAGCGCTTGCAGTGCTGTAAATCCCCTTTACATTATCCCGCAAACATCGATTATTTTCCGAACTTTCCCTCGCGGAAGGCAGACAGATAATTCATGCAATACTCGTCTTTGCCCATCAAGGCATCCACGGCATGCATAACCGCCTGCATATCCGGAGAGATCGGGTCGATGATGGCGCTATCCATACCCTCATACATGGCCAAAGACAGGAACTGCATGTTGATGGCCTTGCGGAAAGGCATACCGAAGGAAATGTTGGACAAGCCGGAGGTAAACTGCACATCCGGATAATCGGCACGCAGTAGCTTCATGGCGCCGATGAACTCCACCAAGCAATCCTGTCTGGTGCCCAAAGTGGTTACACAGGGGTCGATGAATATGCGATCCAGACCGATACCGTACTCGGCGGCTTCTTCGATGATCTGCTTGCCGATCTTGTATTTGTCGGCCGCGGCATCCGGAATACCCTCGGAATCGCAGGTGAGGGCAACGACCTTCCAGTCCGTACCTTTGATCGCCGGAAATACGGTCTCGGTTTTGCCGGCCTCTTTGGAGACGGAGTTGATGAGACCGGGCCTTTTGACCAACGGCATCATGTCAACGATAACCTGGGGATCGGAGCTGTCGAGGCTGATCGGAGTATCAACGGTGTCCTGCACCAGTCCGATGAGCCACTCCATGGTCTGACGCTCGACGTCAGGCATGGTTCCTGCGCAGATATCGATGTAGGCGGCACCGCAGTCTGTTTGTTTTTGGGCGAGCTCTTTGAGATAGGCTTCGTCCTTGGCCTCGATAGCCTCCATCGTCTTTTTGATAAAACCATTAATTTTCTCACCGATGATAATCATTTAACTCTCCTTCTTTTCGTCGACTTTTCCGGTCCTTTTATCACGAGCAGCCTGCGGCCGCCGGTCCGGTGCTGGTAGATACTGACGATTCGCACAGTTGTCGCGATCGTGTGTGTAATTGCTCCATGCCGAGGTGTGATAATAATCCCAGTTGTTTGGCGGGGTGATGAATGAATCGAGTTTTTCAAGCTCGTTATACTTCTTCAGGCGCAGATAAGCTTTAACGTGTATGCAATAGCGTTCGTTCGGATAGACTTCGCACCAACCGTCGGCACTGCCACCACAGGGTCCGTTACGTTGGGACTTGGGGCACCCCGTCATCGGACAGGTATAAACCGTGGCTTCAAGGCCGCAATCGCCACAATCCATGCAACCGTAAATCATGGCCTTGCCGGTATGCTCCAAACCGTGCTCACGATTGACACCCTTCTTCTTATCCAAACCCTCCATGCGCCCCTTCAGCATGCCGTAAAGACCTTTGTTCTTGGTCAGCATCAGATGATGGAAGAAGCGGGATAGGCCGTAGCCCTTCATCAGGTGCTTCTTACCTTCATAGCTATCGTTTTTCGGGGCGGGATTCGTGGTGTTGAATCCGGTTTTTTTCCCATCGGCATCGAGCTCCGGCTCATAGAGATAAAATCCATCCTCCTGACCGTAATGGATCTCTTCGACCCACTCACGCCACCGATCCTGCACGCGATCGGCGGTGTCGAGGATTTCATTGAACATCTCGGCGGTCAGGTTCAAGCCACCGATATGTACGCCAGCATAACCCAGGCCGCGGGAGATGGCAACCATCTTCGCCGCACGCAACAAACGCGCAGCCTTACCCTTATCCTCGGCCTTGGCTTCCTCGGTCAGTATCTCCAAAAACTCATCGCTCATATAACCGCCGGGAATGTTGCCGCCCTTCATAAAGCGGGCGGTGCCGGCCGAAATGATGTAGACATTGGCTATCATCGGCACGTCGTAGCCCTTTTCGCGCACATAGATCATCAGTTCTTCCATCTTGCGGGCATCGTAGCCGAGCTGCGAAATAATGAAGTTTGCGCCGGCCAACATCTTCTTTTCCATCTTGAGGTACTGTGTCACGGTCTCGGCTTCGGTCCACTTGAACGGACTTACGCAAGCTCCCGGGAAGAAATCGGCAGGCTCTTCGCGCGATTCTCCCCTGGGGCCTTTGACAACCAGACCTTGGTTCATATCATTGATCATTTGGGTGGCGGTAACCGGATCGAGGTCGAATACCGGGCGCGAACGACCCTCCCAACCCGAATAGATATAATCACCGGTCATCACGAGCACGTTTTGCAGGCCACGGCGTTGCATGGAATAAAGCTGCGCCTGCATTTGATTACGGCTCTTGTCCTTGCAGGTAAAATGCACCAATGTTGGGATCCCCTGCTCCTCCAGCTCGCCGGCGAAGGCATCCGCGGCGATGGCCGGATTACCGCCGGGGTTGTCGGTGATGGAGATCGCATGTACGCGACCGGTGTTATAGATCGACACTGCTGCGTCATACTCCTTTTGCTGAGCCGGCTCATTTGCTCCTCTACCCGGAATCAGTTCACAGGTAACGACGAACTCCCCGGACTCCAAAGCTTCTCGAAAGCGATTAGACATTGATTACTCCCATCGTTTCTCCGTTTAATTCCTATCCCTGAAACAAACATGCGATCGACCACGTAATCCCCGGGTCGCAATCGCAGGACCCGCCCCCTTCGAAAGAAAGGGACGATACCCATCCTAACGCGGAAGGCCTGATGTCTTCTTGTATCTTCTTTTGCTAATTACCGGCTTTGCGGACTTTTTTACTATTTTATCGACGTCATGGAGATGAATTACGTCAAGCGGATGAAAAGCGGATAGTCTGCTCAACTAGGTGAGTTGTTTTACGACATCCTGCACCGTTGATAACAATTTTTCCTGATCCACGAAAAAGACTATCGCCGCCAATTCAAGCCTATAAGCGTCACCTCGGCAGGTTTTACCGGTCACGCCGCCGCCGACGCTATTGAATAGCATTATCGGCGTTACCCGGCTCAAGGCCGCTTTAACGTGCCCTATCATCGCACCCGAGGCCTCCAGATCGGCAACCAGTTCTTCCAAAGCCGCACCCACACACTCACCGACCCGCTCGCTTTCGCCGAGCAGATCGAGGGTCAACGAAGCCACCAGCGCCTCTTCATGCGCCATGATGGTCAGGTGCAAACCGTCCGCTTGCTCTTCGACGAGGTAATCCGGACCGTCATGGCTATGACGGTGCTCGTGCTCATGTTCGTGATGGGCGTGATCATGACCATGACCGCAGCCGCAGCCATGGCCGTGGCGGGCATGGTCATGACCGCATTTTTGGTCGTGAGGCTCGTGGTTTTGATTGCAATCATGGTTGTGATATTCGTGTCCGTTGTCTTCCCGCATGGCGCTATCTCCTCTCAAGAGCAGCAAATATCCGTTCCCAAACATCGTCCGCCACACCATTTTCCGCCGATACTTCGATGATACGTACCTGCGGACAGAGCTTCTTCAAGGCGGAGCAAGCTTCAACCTTCTCCTGCTCCGACACCAAATCGATTTTATTCAAGATCAACACATCGACCTTTTCGAGTTGCCGGGCAACCATCGCCTTGGTTCGATCCAACAGGTACGGCAGGCGATTGACATCGACGACGACCAAGGAGCTGATGGAGGTATAGATCTTATCCAGAGAGTGACGGATGCCTTCGGCAACCTCCTTGGCACTTGCCAGGCCCGTGGCTTCGATCACCAGCCACTCGGGGTTTGTGGTTTTTGCCAACTCATGGATCTCCAGCGCCAGATTATCCCGCAGTGAGCAACAGATACACCCGGACAGCATCTCCCTCATCGCCAGATCCTGCCCTTTCAGCAACTTACTATCGAGATTTATGGAGCCGATCTCGTTTTCGATAATGGCCAGCTTTTTACCGACCGCTTCCTTTGCGATTTCCGGTGCTGCAAAACGATTGAGAAGATAATCGGCCATTTGGATGAGCAGAGTGGTTTTGCCCGAACCGAGGAACCCACTGATAAGAACTATTCTCATAACCCGTCTTCACCTTTCCGAACCTTTGTTTACACCTTCGATTGCAGTATAGACAGGGCACAATCGAGTTTGAGACAACAAACAACACCCTAGGCCGCAAGGTGTCGAATCCTCGGCTTCAAAGGCACTGCCATCGGTGTTTGTGTTCGGGTTATTTTTCCGTCAGTAAGGTTTTTACGAGGTCCACGACATCGGATGCACAGGTCGCGTAGCCGTCGGCACCGATCTCCCGACAGAATCTCTCTGTAATCGGCGCACCACCGACTATCACCTTAACGCCGTCACGCAATCCGGCGGCCTTCAATGCCTCGATCGTTTTACGCTGGTTTTCCATCGTTGTGGTCAGGAGCGCGGACAGAGCCAAAATGTCCGGGTTGTAGATTCGCACGGACTCCACGATCTTGGCGGGTGTGGTATCGACCCCCAAATCCTTGATCTCGATGCCCGAACACTCCAGGGTCAGCTTGATCAAAGTCTTACCGATGTCGTGTAGATCGCCTTCGACGGTGGTTATGATCATTTTTCCGTGTAGACTGACGCTATTTGCGGATAACCGATCACGGATCACATCCAGACCGACCTTCAAGGCCTTGGAGGCCTGCAACAGCTCGGCGATGAAAATCTCGCTGTTGCGAAAACGCACACTGAGTTCATCCAAACCGCGCAGCAGACCATCGTCCAATATATTCTGGGGATCTACGCCGTGGTCCAGTCCGAGCCTGATCAATTCCACGACTTCTTTGACGTATCCGGACTGCACCTTCAAAGAGATTTGCTCGAGCAAGGGGCCGCTGGACATCGTCAGATCCTTTCAGAAAAAGCATGGTCGCATCCTGGTATATTTCGAAACCGCGGCATCATTATCGCCAATAGGGCGACTTTAGTAAATAGCCTTTCGGCTTGCAGGGATATCGGCACCGCGGGTGGACGAATCCACCCCGAAAGCACCGAAGGGATCAGTGCGCCTCCGCCCAGTTCGCACCCACACTCACCTCCACCAAAAGCGGTACCTTCAGATCCGCAACGCCCTCCATGACTTCTTTGACCATGTCTTCCAAACGCGCCTGTTCACCCGAGGCACAGTTGAAGTCCAGCTCGTCGTGAATCTGGAGAATCATCTGGGAAACGAACCCCTCGGCTGTCAAACGACGTTGTATCTCGATCATCGCCAGCTTGATGATATCGGCGGCGCTGCCCTGCATCGGGTTNNCGGTGCGCTCGCCGAAGGCCCGCACATTTTGGTTTGATGAGCGCAACTCGTGGATATGACGCTTGCGCCCGTACATCGTGGCCACCCAGCCCCGGTCGTGGGCTTCCTGTACCGTATCGTCGAGATAACTCCGAACCTGCGGATATGCTTTGTAATAGCGGGTGATCATCTCCTGCGCCTCCGCAAAGCTTACTCCGAGCGATTGCGAGAGTCCGTAAGCCTGCTGACCGTAGACGATACCGAAGTTCACCGCTTTGGCGCGCGAGCGCAACTGCGGCGTGACGTGCTCGGGGGTAACGCCGAACACGCGGGCCGCCGTGGAGGTATGAAAGTCCTCGCCACCCACGAAGGCCTCGATCAGCCCCACGTCACCGGAAAGATGCGCGAGTAGGCGCAGCTCGATCTGCGAATAGTCCGCAGACAAAAAGACGGCCCCACCCTCCTTGAAGCAGTCGGGATCGGGAACGAAGGCGGCACGGATCTTACGACCGAGATCGGTGCGGACCGGAATGTTTTGCAGATTCGGATCGCTGGACGAGAGACGCCCCGTTGTGGTTACGGCTTGGTTGAACGAGGTATGGATATGCCCGTCCGAAGCGATGAGCTGCGGCAAAGCATCGAGATAGGTGGATTTGAGTTTTGCCAGCTCACGATATTCCAGCATCACCGTGGGCAGGGTGTGCATCTTAGCAAGATCTTGAAGCACCGCCGCATCGGTGGAGTAACCCGTACGCCCCTTTTTGATGACGGGCAGCTTGAGCTTCTCGAACAAAATCACACCGAGCTGCTTCGGCGAATCGAGGTTGAAGTCCTCCCCCGCCTCGGCCACCGCTTTGGCCTTAAGTCCTGCGATGGTTTGCTGCATGTCGTCGCCGAGTGCCTTGAGTACCGCAGGATCGACGTTCACACCGAAGCGCTCCATCTGCGCCAGCACCGCCACCAAAGGCATTTCGATATCGGTAAAACAATGAAGTGAAGCGTCGGCCTCCAGCTTTGTCTGTAGCACCTCACGGAGCTTGAGCGCGACGACGGCATCGATGGCCGCCTGCGGCAAGGCTTCGCTCGGAGCAGGCGGAGTTCCTTTCAGGCACTTCTCGCAAAGCGCCGCAATGCTTGTATCCTTGATCGATGAATCCAGGAGATAGGCGGAAAGCGTGAGGTCGAACAGACGGGCGGAGTCGATCTGTTCGATATCGATCATAGCGGATCGCTTATTGTTCTTAGGAAGTAGCTCCTGCAAAAGTTGCTTGATATCCGGAGCAACCAGAATACAGTGCTGCAATAAAATCGTAAGTGCCCCGACTATCGCGTCCTCCTCGAAACGATAGGTTTTACCCGCGCCGGCGACACAGAGGCTCTTTTGTGAGTCGAACAACGAGTCCCCCGAACCGAAGTCGAGCACGGCGGCAAAGACGGCTTGCGGCTGTGCCTCGGCCGCAAGCGTCGTGAGAGCCGAAGCCCCGGTAAACGGAGACGGGAAAGTCAGATGATTCACATCGACGTCGATCGAGGGATCCGCAGCGAAGGGGTTTTCCATCTCCGCCGCCGTTCCCTTCTTCGCTTTTCCGGCACTCCGCTTTGCCGCCGTCGGACGCTCTGCGGAAGCCTCCGCATCGCCCGTATCGGAAACCTCCCCCTCACCGATGAGCGCCAGCACCTTCTTGAGCTGGGAGTTCATCGCCAGCTCCTTAAAGGCCTCGGATACGGTTGCCGGGTCGTAATCGGGAAACCTCACCGTGGTGAGATCGCAGTCCAGGGGCACGTCACACCTGATGGTGGCAACATCCTTGCTGGCGATAGCCTGCTCCTTGTTGGCGCGCACATTCTCACCGAGCTTACCCTTGATATCGTCGGCGTGTGCCAAAACATCTTCGAGTGAGGCATATTCCTGCAAAAGCTTGGTGGCGGTTTTAGGCCCCACTCCGGGAACACCGGGGATGTTGTCGGAACTATCCCCCATAAGTCCCAAAAAATCGGGCACCTGCGCAGGCGGGACCCCCCACTTCTCATACACCGCCGCAGGGTCGTAGACGATAACGTCCGACATGCCCGTCCTGGTGTTGACGATGGATGTCAACTCGGTGGTCAACTGTAGGGCGTCCTTGTCGCCCGTCACCAAAAGCGTCTCGTAACCCGCCCGTTCGCCCTCGGCGGCCAGGGTACCCAAAATATCGTCACCCTCCCAACCCTCGAGCTCCACCACGGGGATATTCATCGATCTGAGCAGATCCTTAACCAGTGGAAACTGCGCCTTGAGATCCGGATCGGTGGGTGGACGCTGGGCTTTATACTTTTCGACGGCCTGCAAGCGAAAGGCCGGAATGCCCTTGTCAAAGGCACAGACGATGCCATCGGGCCTGAAGTCCTCGGCGAGCTTGAGAAACATCGATAGAAAGCCGAAACAGGCATTGGTCGGACGGCCGTCGGGAGCCGTCATATAGGGCGGCACGGCATGAAAGGCCCGATGCATCAACGAATTACCGTCGATCACCGCAATGGTGCGACGCTTTGTAGCTTGATTTTCGGATGGGGAATGACTTGTAACCTCGGTCATGATGCCTGCTTTCAAAACGGCCCGTGAAGTGATGGACTTTATTACCTTCAGGTAATCATATACGAAAAGCGATGCGCTGCGAAACGCTCCGGACGAATAATCAGGGAGTGGATTAACCGTAACACTGAAGTAGAAACACCGTTACGTCTCATTTTCAATAATTTCCGGGCGCTTCCTTTATAATTGATGCAGCAATCGGATTGAAGCGAAAGTGAGTTTTGCATGTCAAGAATCAACGATATCTACGGAGAACTTGTCTTTAACGATAGCGTTATGCAGGCACGGCTGCCACGGGCAACCTATGAGGTGCTGTCACAGACGGTCAAAGAGGGTAAGCCGCTCAACGACGAGATCGCCAACGTCGTGGCCCACGCGATGAAGGAGTGGGCGATCGAAAAAGGCGCCACCCATTACTGTCACTGGTTTCAGCCGCTCAACGGTATCACCTCCGAAAAACACGACAGCTTCATCAGTCCGAAATCGGACGGCACCACGCTTTTGAGATTCTCCGGCAAAGAGCTTATCAAAGGCGAGCCGGATGCCTCGAACTTTCCTTCCGGGGGCTTGAGAGCGACCTTCGAAGCCCGCGGCTACACCGCCTGGGATCCCACCAGCTACGCGTTCATCAAAGACGAGGTGCTCTGCATACCCACCGCCTTTGTGAGCTACACCGGTGAGGCTCTGGACAAGAAGACCCCGCTCCTGCGCTCGATGGACGCGATTTCCGCCGAGGTCAAAAAGGTTCTCAAGCTCTTCGGCAAGGAGCCGATGCAGGTCATCACGACGGTGGGACCCGAACAGGAGTACTTTCTCATCAAGGAGGAGGATTACGCCAAGCGTCTGGATCTGATACTTACCGGGCGCACATTGTTCGGCGCCAACCCCTGTAAAGGACAGGATCTCGAAGCCCATTACTTCGGTGCCATCCGTCCCAACGTCAACCGTTTCATGCGGGAATTGGACGATGAGCTCTGGAAATTGGACATCCCCGCGCATACCAAACACAACGAGGTCGCACCGGCCCAGCATGAACTCGCCCCGATTTTCATGAATGCCAACGCCGCCATCGACGCGAACCTCATCACCATGGAGCAGATGCGTAAACTCGCTCCCCATCAGGGGCTCATCTGTCTGCAACACGAAAAACCCTTCCGCGGCATCAACGGCTCCGGTAAACACAACAACTGGAGCATCGCCGCCGACGGTGTCAATCTCTTCGATCCCGGTAAAACGCCCTTCGAGAACCTCCAGTTTTTGGTGTTCCTCACCGCCGTCATCAAAGCCGTCGACGAATATCAGGGCCTGCTGCGCATGAGCATCGCCACCGCCGGCAACGACAACCGCCTCGGCGGATTCGAAGCACCGCCCGCCATCATCTCCATCTATCTGGGAGCAGAGCTGGAAGCGGTGGTCAAAGCCATCATCGATAACAAGACCCACACCTCGTCCGAACAGGTGAAAATCGAGCTCGGACCCGACATCCTGCCCTCCGTCTTCAAAGACAACACCGACCGCAACCGTACCTCGCCCTTTGCCTTTACCGGT
>DOMT01000029.1:4408-4652 GCA_003509825.1 Coriobacteriia bacterium | reverse complement strand
CCCCACTGCTGCCTCCCGTAGGAGTCTGGGCCGTGTCTCAGTCCCAATGTGGCCGGTCGGTCTCTCAACCCGGCTATCCATCATCGCCTCGGTGGGCCGTTACCCCGCCGACTAGCTAATGGACCGCGAGCCCATCTTATGCCGTAAAGGCTTTCCCGTACGAAACATTCGATCCGCACGGAGTATCCGGTATTAGCCGGAGTTTCCTCCGGTTGTCCCGGTGCATAAGGTAGGTTGCTCACGT
>DOMT01000029.1:444-4391 GCA_003509825.1 Coriobacteriia bacterium | reverse complement strand
CGACTTGCATGTGTTAAGCACGCCGCCAGCGTTCATCCTGAGCCAGGATCAAACTCTCCGTTTAAAAAAGATTATTCGGCCTTATGCGTCGTTGGCTGCGTTGCGTTGCTCGGTCACGTACTCGGTACGCTCCCTGTGCTACTCACACAGCCGCCTAGCCTAAGACTCGACTAATCATTTTTAACCAACCTGTAATTAAACAAGCTGATTTCAGTTCGTTTGAGTCAAGCTCTATTTATTATGTCTCGATGCCGTTGTCTTTTTTCGACCGTGCATCTTGACGGGTTCTCACTTGGCTTNNTTCAGACAATGCGATTTGTCTGACTTGTCTGTTCATCACAGTATCCGGTTTTCAAGGTGCTTCGAACTTACTTCCTCATAAGAAAATCGGGCATTGATTCTGTCCGATTTCCCCAGGTCTTCGGCGCTTTTTGCGTTTCAGTCGCGCCAAACACAAGGAGATATATTATCGGCATTCGGGGGCCTTGTCAATGATATTACCGAAGTTTTTTAAAAGTTTGATGCCGAGCCTACTTCGGGGCCTTATTTGCGCTGATCGCCAGACAAATGCGATCGGCAAAACGTGAGAGGGTTTCGGAGTCGTTACTGCTGAGGTGTATATGGATCGCCCTGCGCCCACGGGAGGCCAGCGCCGTGAAGTCGGCCTGTGCCTGCGTGGCGGCTAAGGTGCCGAGGGTGAAGTTCTCGCCCGGGATGACGATGTCGTTTTCCTCGTCTGAG
The DNA here is from genome assembly GCA_003509825.1 of Coriobacteriia bacterium. GTDB lineage: Bacteria > Actinomycetota > Coriobacteriia > Coriobacteriales > UBA8131 > UBA8131. Next base: position 3,650 of record DOMT01000029.1, on the reverse strand, counting down.
GAGAGTACTAAAAAGACACCTGTGTCGGGGCCGCCTTTATGGAGTTGCCCGGTGGAGTGAAGATAGCGCGGTCCGATCTCCAAACACGACACCACACCCAAACGACCGGCGGTTTTGTTGCGGATACGCTCCAGCGCCTCGCGACGGCCGTATCCCCTGAATGGCAGAAAGGCATTCAGGGAGAAAAAGTCGCCTTTTCGCAGACAGGCAAAAAGCCCACGCAAGGCGAGATCTATATCGATATCCGCAGCCGGGTCGATGCCGTCGCACGCGAATACGGCTTCGCTGATGCGCACGGTTTTGATACTGCCGGAGTCAAATGAGAGTTCTCTGAACTGCGTACCGCTACCGGCGGCACCCGATTCGGCGGACCGGTATTCCCAGTACGCCTCCTCTTTGCCGTCATCGACGATAAGTGTCTCTTTGACCATCTTTTTGGTGATCTCCACGTCCGGTTGACCGAAGGGAAAGACCTCCAGCAAAATGCCCAGCATGGCGATGGCATATTCCCAGATAACGAAGCGCTTGAAGACCTCATAGGGGCCGTCGATGCTATAACTTATGGTGGGGATGCTTTCGTCGACGTTGGCGATCGAGGCCTCGAAGCCGTCACGATTACCTACATAGTAGACGATGGCACTTCTGTCATCGCGAGGATCGCTTAGGATGCCGGCGTCCACCTCCACGTTGGGAAGTATGCCTTTGCCCTCCTTGCCCAGCGACTCCGCAACCAACTGCTCCACCCACAAACCGAAAACCTGCCCCGACATGGGCATGACGAGCGAGAACTTGTCACGTCCCTTGAGGTAGGCATCGTAGAGAAAGCACGCCAGGTCGAGCGCGGGATTGTCGGCGCTGTCGCTCGTACACATCTTTTCGGTCACCCGGGTGTTTGCAACCACCTCGTCCAAGTTAAAACCGACCAACGCTGCGGGAAACAGCCCGAATGCCGTCAGGGCCGAGAAGCGGCCGCCGACGTCTTTAGGCGTCGAGATCACCAGGCGATAGTTTTTGGCCTTGGCCAGAGCCTCGAGCTCGCTACCGGGATCGGTGAGAGCCACAAAACGCTCGGCTGCCCGGGCGGTACCCAAATGAGCGGATACGTAGCGCCACACCACCCGCTCCAGCATCAAAGGCTCGATGGTCGAGCCCGACTTGCTGGCCACCAGGTACAGTGTTTTTGCCGGATCGGAGCTTCCGAGGATGTGATTGACATAAATCGGGGAGAGTGAGTCCATGGTGCGAAAGGCCACGTTGTGCTCGGCGTGGTCTTCGTGCAGGGTGGTGATGGTCATCGCGGCCTGCGATGAACCTCCCTGTGCAACCAACACCACGGCCTCCAAGCCCTCGGCGCGGATGGCATCGGCATAAGCCGTGAGCTCCTCGATGGGCAATGGAGGATTCGAACAGAGGTCGACCCAGCCCATCTGGAGCTTTGCAACCTCTGCATCTTCGGGATGTACGTTGAACAACGTGGTGTCTTTTGCACCCAGACGTGACGGCACCTTGAGCTCGATGAGGCGCTCAAGGTGCACGTTTTTAGATGTTTCAAAAGCAGACATGGCATACCGCCTTAAGTTGAAAGCCTTGAAAGCTTTACTTGCTTTCGGAATCTTCCTTTGCCTCGGACTCCTCGGCGGGAGCCTCTTCGGCAGCGGCTTCTTCGGCGACAGCCTCAGCCGCATCTTCTGCAACGGCTTCGGCGGTATCGCTCGCCTCTTCNNGACCGGAGTTTCTTCGGTTACCGCCTTTTCAGCGACAGCTTCGGCCTCGACAACGGTCTCAGCCTCAACCTCGACGGCCTCCGCTACAGCGGCGGCCTTCGTCGCTTTGTCGGCCTTGGCGGCAGCAGGCTTCTTGGTCTCGCCCTTATCGGCAGCAGCCTTCTTGGACACAGGCTCCTGCACGAGCTCCATGATCACGATGGTGGCCGAGTCGCCACGACGCATGCCCAGACGCATGATACGGGTGTAACCGCCGGGACGGCCCTCGAACATGCCTTGTGCAACCTTGGCGAAGATCTCCGCGACCAGGTCTTTGTCGCCCACCTTGGCGATCGCCAGACGACGGGAGTGCACATCGCCGCGCTTTGCCCAGGTGATAACACGATCCACATCGCCACGGATCTCTTTTGCGCGCTCCAAAGTGGTCTTGATGCGATCGTTCAAGAAGAGATTGGCGATAAGACTCTTTTTAATGGCCTTGGTATGGCTCGCATCCGTTCCGAGCTTACGGCCCTTCTTGTTATGTCTCATAATTGTTTTTCCTTATAATCTCATGCCTACGGCTTAAGACCGAGCTCCATCGACTGGAGCTTGTCTTTAACCTCTTCGATGGATTTGGCACCGAAGTTACGTATGTTGAGCAGATCGTTTTCAGAGAACTCGACCAGCTGACGGACGGAGTGGATGCCGGCACGCTTCAGACAGTTGTATGAACGCACGGACAGATCGAGCTCCTCCACCTGCTTATCGAGATCGGTGTTTTTACCGGCACCCTCGGGAGCAAAGATGCTCGGAGCCTCGATAGCCAACTCATCTTCGGACAACACCATGAAGGCGTCGAGATGCTGATTGATGATGTTGGCCGCACGGGCTACGGCCTCCTGCGGGGTGATGGCGCCGTTGGTCTCAACTTCGAGCACCAGCTTGTCATAGTCGGTACGCTGACCCACGCGGGTATCGGTGACGTTCATCGTGCAGCGATAGACCGGCGAGAACAGCGAGTCGATATGAACGATGCCGATGGGATCGTTCGCACGCTTGTTGCGCTCGGCGGAGATGTAACCACGACCCACGCCGATGCGAATCGTCATCTCCAGCTTGCCGCCGTCGGCGAGGTTGGCGATGACCTGATCGGGGTTTACCAGGTTGAATCCGGCGGGAATCTCCATATCCGCACCGGTAACGGCTCCGGGGCCCACGGCACTGATCGTGGCGGTCGCCTCTTCAATGGTGTCGAGCGAGGTGAACACCAGGCTCTTTACGTTGAGCACGATATCCGTAACATCCTCGATGACACCCTCGGCCGAGGAGAACTCGTGCTGAATGCCTTCGATGGACAGAGCTGTAGCGGCAACACCATCCAGCGATGAGAGCAGCACGCGACGCATGCTGTTACCCAACGTTTGACCGTAACCACGCTCAAGTGGTTCGACGATGAACCGTGCCAATGAGTCGCTCACTTGCTCTACGGTAACTTGTGGT
>DOMT01000029.1:0-410 GCA_003509825.1 Coriobacteriia bacterium | reverse complement strand
ATGTCGAGATCGATCTGATCGCGCGCCGGGAGCGTTAATACCGAGCCCTGAAGTTTCTCGATGTCCACTTCGAGCCATTGCGGTACTTCCGTCTTCTCATTGGAGATGAGGGAGGTTTTTATCACGAGCATGTCGCGGGCCTTGGGCGCTACGGACACCAGGTCTCCCGACCTCACCCTGAACGAGGGGATGTCCACACGACGGCCGTTTACATGGATGTGACCATGANNACCTGCTGACGGGCCTCGTCGCGGGATTTTGCAAAACCGAGACGATACACCACGTTGTCGAGACGCGACTCCAGGATGCGAAGCAGGTTCTCACCCGTTACGCCCTGCTGACGGTTGGCGAGATCGTAGTAGCCACGGAACTGCTTTTCCAGCAGGCCGTAGATACGCTTGGTGCGCTGC
>DOMT01000150.1 GCA_003509825.1 Coriobacteriia bacterium | reverse complement strand
AGATCGGGAGAAACGTAGGGTTTTGATCCTATGCGCGGTGCGTTTTCGAACTCCGATCTGCAAAACACCTGCTCATGAGACTGCTGACTCTTCGCCGTGGCCGCTCGGTCGACTCTCGACATTTGCAAACCCTACGTTTCTCCCTTTTTGACGCGCGCGGCCGAGATTTCCAAGGAGCGTCCGGGGTGTACCCTGAATATCGGTGTATAAATATGCCATGATATTGATAATTCCGCATAACAAGAACGCCGTGGGGTGTGCACCGGGCAATCGGCGGACAATCGGGAGTTCGTCGCGTCTGCATAAAACCATCTCACAGCTGCTCGCAAAATTGCTATAAAATTGCACATAATACTACCAAGTGTTATATTTCTATGACACTTATGTTGCCGGTGTGGGCTTCTTTGGATCCCACCTCACCTTCACTCGAGGTATCCACCGGCCGGGTGAGCAAGGGCTCACCTGTAACCTTGGAGGGGTTTTACAATGAAACAATTCATTTCATTCCTACTTTCCGTGGTGTTGGCTGCGGCCATGTTCGGCTGCGCCGGAGGCAAAACCTACACCAACAGAAACCTGAACGGGGGCACCGTCGCCTACACGATCATGGTCTACATCGACGGGGCGAACCTGGAGAGCGACTACGGGCTTGCCAGCGAAGACCTCCGCGAGATGATGGCGGCGGCCTATCCCCGCGACAACGTCAACGTCATCGTTCAGACCGGCGGCACCAAGAAGTGGGAGACCGAGGGCATATCCTCAGACGAGATAGGCCGCTATCGCATCTCCGAGGGCAACTTGGAGCTGCTGGAGACACTGCCGCAGCAAAACATGGTCAAAAAGGAAACCCTCACCGACTTCATCAATTATTGCTACGGTAGTTTTCCGGCCGAGCGATACGGGTTGATACTGTGGGATCACGGTGCGGGCCCGGTCATCGGTTACGGTGTGGATCAAAACTTNNAAAACGAGTCGATGTCGCTCACGAGCCTCAAAGAGGCCTTCCAGGCATCCGCTATGGCAAAGCAGCCGCTGGAGTTTCTCGGCTTTGATTCCTGCCTCATGGCAAGCGTTGAGATAGCACAACTGCTCTCACCCTTTGCAAACTATCTGGTAGCATAGCAGGAAACCGAGCCAGGCCAGGGCTGGGACTATACCAAATGGCTCACCGCCCTGGGCACGGACCCGCAGATGACCGGAGCCACGTTGGGCACGGCCATCGCTCAAAGCTTCATCGAATACTACAAGATCAACGGCCTGGATATGGCCAACCTCACCCTTTCGGTGATCGACATGACAAAAATCGCAGACCTGGTATCGAGCTTCGAGGCCTTTGTCGGTACGGTGGATCTGAGCAAGGTGAGCTTCCAGGAGGTTGCAAAAGACCGCTCCAACACCAAGGAGTTCGGCTTTTCATCGGCCTACGAGCATCACTTCGATGTTGTGGACATCGGTGATTTGGCGGCTCAGTTCAGCGAGAAGAGCGCGCAGGAAAGCGCGAACCTTACCGCCGCGCTCAGCGCCGCGGTCGTCTACAGCGAGAAGGGCCAACACGACGATATCGCCAGTGGTCTTTCGGTATACTTTCCCTACAACGGCCCACAATACCTCAATGCAAACATGGCCGCCTACAAGACCCTGGGGTTTTCGTCCACCTATGTGAACTACATCGACAGCTTCGTCTCCACTTTGACGAGCACCCCGCTCGCTCAGCTGGAGAGTATCTCCCAAACGCCTACGACCGACGAAAGCGCGTCGGCGGGTCGCGGGTTATATAGGACCGCCATCGCACCGGAGCAGACGGCAAACATCGAATCCGTCTATGCAACGGTGTGGCAAGAGATGCCCAACGGCACCTATCGGCAGGTGTATAGGGATGATACCGTGCAGTTGGATGCCACGACCGGCGAGATGCTTGCGGAGTTCGACGGACGCGTGACCACCGTCGACGGGCATATCGCCTGCATGTATGAGCTCGTCCGGGGCGACGGCTTCGTGCGTTACAACGTGCCGGGCTTCATCAACAGGGAGTTCGTCAATCTACAGATCGTCTTTGACGAGACGAGCCCCGGGGGACGGGTTTTAGGCGCAACCCCTGTGATCAACGCCTCGCAGGTGGCTGCCCGTCAGATGCTGCCGATCGAGGAGGGCTCCGACCTGGCCATGTGCTACGACGCGCTTACACCCGAAAACTACGCCGAGTTCGAAACCGCCACCATCGAAGACGTGGGTGACTACTCATCCAGCGGCACCTCTTGGACGGTCGGCGAGTACTCGACGACGGGCAAGACGGTTACCATGGCAACAACCGACCTCCCCAAGGGTAACTACCTCTTCGGCTTCATGGTAAAAGACCTGCAGGGCAACACTTACGCAACCAAACCCATACCCTTCAGCCGCAGCTAACGGGCATGATGGCTAACGGACGGCTGGTCAACAGGGGACGGAGTAGACAAAGAGCCGCCCCTGCCTACGCCCTGTTCACAAGAAGCGGCGGCCCTAAAACCACCGCTTCTTCTTTAGAATGAGAAAAACAATCAGGCTCACCAAGACCATGAGCCCCAGCGCAAAAAAGAAGCCGAACTGCCAGTCGAATTCCGGCACATGCACGAAGTTCATACCGTATATTCCCGAGATCACGGTGAGAGGGCCGAAGAACAGCGTGATCAACGTGAGCGTTTTGACGTTTTCGTTCATCTGAAAGGAGAGCTTGCTCTCGTAATCGCGCAACAGTTCCTGCGAGAACTCGAAGAGGTTGCCCGCAAAGCCGTAAAGCCTGCCGAGTCGTCTATCGGTGTTGCGAAAGTAACGCAGCGCCTCTTCGTCCAGGAGGTTGTTGTCGTCGGCCAAAATCTGTTCCCCCATCTCGGAGAGCGCCCGTAGCAGCTTGCGGTAGGTGTAGGCCTTTTTTCGCAGCTCGGTTATGTCGGAGCTCTGTTTTTTATCAACCATGCACTCCAGCGCCTCGCTCGCGTCTTCCATCTCATCTTCGAGCCGCTCCAGGGTGTTGGACGAGTCGGTGGCTATCCATTCAAAGAGGTAGTGATACAGATATGAGAGTGGAGCCGGGCGGCCCTTCGCCGCTTCGATCGCCATGTGAAAATCGCCGAGCAGCCTCTCGATGATATCGTCGGGGCACTCCGGCAACACCAAAACCAGATACTTCTGCGCGAAGTAAATGTTTATCTCGCTGTGCTCCACCCGGTCGCATTCGGCCCCTATATGAAACATGCTCACGAAGTCGTAATCGCTGTAGCCGGTGTAGCGCATGGTCTCGTCCAGATTCGTGGAAAGCACAACGGTGCTCTTGTCCCAATCGAAGGTGTCTTTCCTCAGCCGACACACATCCTTCGGGTCGCACATCAAAACGAAGCAGGACTCGTCGCCCAAACCGGAAAGGGTGGCTTCAAACTCCCTACCGCTTGCAAAATCATAACCCCTCATTCCAAACCCCCTCTTATCTGAGCGCAGGTGTCGTCGCGTTATCATCCGACAAAACCCTGCAACGCCTGCTAAAAATGCTACACGATATAACTAATTGAATGACGGAATCATTTTACCATCATCGGCGACGGGCAAACCGGTAGCGACGAGGGGTGCGCGGGCAATCGATCGGCACACAGGTAATCGATGGGTTTTTCGCTTGCCAACGCCACGCCGAGTCTCAAGCTCTACCGGACGTTCATCGGAGCGAAACAGCGGCGATACTATTCGCATGGTATTGTTAAGGAATAGTGACATTAGCTGCAATTTTGTTAAAAGTGCAGGATAAATTAGACAAAAATACACAAATTGTTATACAATATAACAATTATTCTCGATATCCAATTACAGGGAGGATTATCAGATGAAAGACATTTCACAGCACATTCGGTGAACTTTCTCAATAGTCATGGGATTGCGTAGCTCGACGCACGCATTTTAACGAACCCCAAAACAATCACAAAACCCAAGTGCCACATTCGTGGTTTGCGAGGGAGGGTAAACATCATGAAATCGGACCGTAAGAAAAGTTACACTCAATTACTACTAGCAGTATCTATAATATTGATACTAACATTAATACCGACCGTGTCATATGGTTCGGAGACAACGGACGGCATCGCCGCCGGCAACAACGGAATCGTCGATCAAAACCCCTATTTTTCTCCCGATGCCTATAGCATCATCTACCGGGGGTCGACAAATGCACCGACCGACGATTCGGCCGCTGCAACGCAAAACAGCTCCGAGAACGAGGCGTCTCCCCGGGAACTCAGGGTGCAGGCCGACACGGACACGGAAATCACCGCATATTCGGAGCGATCGGAATGGTCGCTGATCAACATGCTTTTGGTTCTTTTGGGAATCGCATTTTTGGTGCCCCTGCTTTTTTCAAAAAGGGACAGACGCGAAACCAAGCACCACATCTTCCTGCTTTCGGGTGTGGCGCTCCTGGTCATATCGATCGTCGTGTTCTTTACCATGCATAACCTCAGTAGCCCGNNTGTTTGGACGATTTTACACGGAGCATTGTTTGCCGGCGAAATCGTCCTGCTACTGCTTTCCTTCGAGTCGAGGCAACAAAAAATACAACGGCGAGTAACGGGATTTCTCTCCATTTAGTTTGTAAACCTATCGGTAAATCAGTTCGATGAAAGGAACCACGATGGAAAACGATAAGAACACGAGTAAGAAACTGACCACCGCCGCCGGAGCTCCGGTAGCCGACAACACCAACTCGATCACCGTAGGCGAACGCGGCCCCATGACGCTGCAAAACCCCTGGTTCATCGAGAAACTGGCACACTTCGACCGTGAAGTCATACCCGAGCGGCGCATGCACGCAAAGGGCTCGGGGGCCTTCGGCACCTTTACCGTCACGCACGACATCACCAAGTACAGCAAGGCCAAGCTCTTTGACACCATCGGTAAAGAGACCGAGGTCTTCGTGCGCTTCTCCACCGTTGCCGGTGAGCGTGGCGCGGCCGATGCCGAGCGCGACATCCGCGGATTCGCCGTCAAGTTCTACACCGAAGAGGGCAACTGGGACCTGGTGGGCAACAACACGCCGGTGTTTTTCCTGCGCGACCCTCTGCGCTTTCCCGACCTCAACCACGCGATCAAGCGTGATCCCAAAACCAATACGCGTTCCCCGCAAAACAACTGGGACTTTTGGAGCATGCTGCCCGAGGCGCTGCATCAGGTAACCATCACCATGTCCGACCGTGGCATTCCTATGAGCTATCGTCATATGCACGGCTTCGGCAGCCATACCTACTCGCTCATCAACGCGCAAAACGAGCGCACCTGGGTCAAGTTCCACTGGCGCTGCCAGCAAGGCATCGAGTGCATGACCGACGCGGAGGCCGCAGAGGTCGTCGCCGCCGACCGCGAGAGCTTCCAGCGCGACCTCTTCGAGGCCATTGAGCGAGGCGAGTACCCCCGTTGGCAGCTCGAGATCCAGGTTATGACCGAGGAGCAGGCGCGTAACCACCACGAAAACCCCTTCGACATCACCAAGGTCTGGAGTCAGAAGCAATATCCGCGTATCCCCGTGGGCATCTTGGAGCTCAATAAAAATCCCGAGAACTACTTTGCCAGCGTGGAACAGTCGGCGTTCAACCCGGCCAACACCGTGCCCGGCGTCGGCTTCTCACCCGACAAACTCTTGCAAGGCCGGCTCTTTTCCTACGGCGACGCCCAGNNGCCCACCGCTACCGCCTGGGGGTCAACCATGCACAGATTCCCGTCAACGCTCCCAAGTGCCCGTATCACGCTTACCACCGCGACGGTCAGATGCGTGTGGACGATAACTACGGATCCACCACCTCATACCAGCCCAACAGCTACGACGAGTGGAAGGAACAACCCGAGATGGCCGATCTGCCGCTCGAGGTGGAGGGCATGGTGGCCGCGTATGAGCCCAAAAACGACCAGACCGACGACACCTTCTATCAACCGGGCGATCTGTATCGCCTGATGACGCCCGACAAGCGCGACCTGCTCATCGAAAACACGGCGCGCAACATGAACGGCACGACGTCGAACATCCGTGAGCGTCACGCCGCGCATTGCTATCTGGCCGATCCCGAGTACGGCACCCGTATCGCCGATGCGGTGGGCGTGGATATCAACCGCGTGGTCGAGCTTTCGGGGATGACACATGACGAACGTATGAAAGCAACGATGCTTGCATAGATTTAGGGGGCGTGCCGTCCGCGCACGCCCCCTAAACGGATTGGGGGAGGATTAGATGAAGTTGGTAGGTACTTTTTTATCGTGCGTTTTGAGCGCGGTATTGGTGTTCACATTGATTCCGGCGGCGGCGACCACGGTTGTTGCCGAGACACTTGCGTCGGAAGGTTATTNNATCGCTGCCACCGAGGCCGAAGAGGCCGTCTCAAACGAGAAGGTCATGGGCTCGGAGGCAACATCCGCTGCCTCCGATGCCGCCTCGCAAGGTTCCGACGAAGTTGCTTCAACCGACGAAAACCCTGTCGAGGATGCGGCTGCGCTCCCGTTTGCCGAAGACGCCGCTGACCCCGAAGACACCGCCGACACCTNNTCGTAACACCGCTCGGTGAGGTCGCAGCGCTTGCTTTGCAAACCGGCTCCTGCGGAGCGGAACTCACCTACAGCTTCGATGACACCACGGGCGTGCTCACCATCGACGGCCGCGGCACCATGACCGATTTCTCCAGCGCAAGTGCTGTTCCCTGGAGCGCTTTTGCCACGCAGATCACCTCGGTGGTCTTGCCTGCCGATCTCACATACCTGGGATCCTACGCCTTCAAGGGCTGCACCGCTCTTACATCCGTTACGATTCCCGCACAGGCGAGTGCGCTTAAAACCATCAGTCACTATGTATTCGACGGCTGCACCGCTTTGAGCAGCTTCGATATACCGGCAAGCGTTACGATTATCGGGTCAAGCGTTTTTCAAAAATGCAAATCCCTCTCTTCGGTTGTTATTCCGAGTGGCGTAACGCGTATATACTCGTATCTTTTTTACGGCTGCACGGCGCTCACCTCCGTTGCAATACCCGCCACGGTAACCATTATCGAGATGAACGCGTTTCGTGGATGCACGGCGCTCACCGCCATCGATCTTCCGAACGGTATCACCTCCATCGGTAACAATGCATTTCAGAGCTGTACGGCGCTCACCTCCGTTGTTTTGCCGAGCAGCCTTACTTCCATCGGCACCTACGGCTTCCAGGGTTGTACCTCGCTTGTTTCCGCCGTTATTCCGAGCGGTCTTAAAACCCTCAGCAACTTTCTTTTCGATAGCTGCGCCGTCTTAAGCTCCGTGTCCATTCCCGAGGGCGTGCTCAGTATCGGGAGTTCCACGTTTTATAAATGCACATCTCTTGCTTCCATCGATCTTCCGAGCACCGTCACCACCATCGGCACGAACGCCTTCGACGGCTGCATCGCGCTCACTTCTTTCGTCGTTCCTGAAAAGGTCGCGGTTCTCAGCAGCTACACCTTCAGAAATTGCAGCGCTCTTACCAACGTCACCCTTCACGAGAACATGACCGGCATAGGCGCCTATGCCTTTAGCAACTGCTCCACTTTGAGCTCCATTCCCCTTAACGAAAAGCTCACCACCATCGGCAACTATGCCTTTTCATATTGCTCCGNNTTCCCGGAGGCCTCACTTCCCTCGGTACGGGTGCCTATAACTACTGTAGCTCCATTACAAGCGTCGTTATCCCTTCGGGTATAACCGCCTTGCAGGATTCGGTTTTCAACACCTGCTCACAGCTTACCTCGGTGACCTTGCCCGAGACCCTCGTCTCCATCGGCTCCGCCGTCTTTCAAAGATGCTCCTCCTTACCGGCGCTTGATATACCCGCCTCCGTTATCTCCATCGGTGTGAGCGCCTTTGAAAGTTGCAGCAAACTTACCGCCATCGTCGTCCCCGAGGGAGTAACCATCCTTAACTCCAAGGTGTTTAACGGCTGCACCTCTCTGACCTCCGTTTCTCTTCCCGATAGCCTTACCATCATCGGCGCCTCGGCGTTTACCGATTGTACGGCTCTTGCGTCCATCACCATTCCGGAGCTTGTATACAGCATCGGGCTCAATGCCTTTCAGAGATCCGGGCTCACTTCCGTTGTGGTTCCCGAGAGTGTGACGTGGATCGGCGGCCAGGCATTTTATGAATGCGGCAATCTTGTCTCCGTAACGCTTTCGAGCAACCTGAGTGCCATCAATGAACACACCTTCTTCAAGTGCAAGTCCCTTACCTCCATCACCATTCCCGAGAAGGTGACGTCCATCCTCACCTTTGCCTTTGGCGGATGCAACTCCTTAACCTCGGTAACCATCCCGGCAAACGTGACCTCGCTTGCGGCCAATGCTTTTGCCAATTCCGCAAACATCTCTACCATTATCTTCGAGGGCGATACCGCCCCTACAACTGTGACGAATTCCTTTGCCTATGTGGCTAAACAGGGCACCCTGTACGCTCCCGCCGGTTCAACCGGCTACGCGGAGCTCAAAGCCCAAGGCCTCACGATAAAAGATTGGG
>DOMT01000217.1:4096-5143 GCA_003509825.1 Coriobacteriia bacterium | reverse complement strand
AACCGTCCGCAGCACTGAGTCTCGACAACTTATTGGCCTCGGTATTGGACCGAGAGCGCGCCGAAACGAGATTAACCTGATTTTGTTTTCGATTGTTATTTCTATTTCGCATGTTTTGCGAATCACTCGCCATAAAAAGGCTCCTGTCACCTACCGCCTGAACCGCGCAAGGGGGCTGCGCCGAAAGCTTTGACTTCCCGTGAAGGCATCCGAATTCCCATTATTGCATATTTTTTTCGATGGTGCATCCTCGGAGGGCCGGGCGGTTACCGCTTCGTTAAGACGAAATCGACCGAACCACGCTCGAAGTGCAGGATGATTTTAGCATCATATGCAGGTTTTTCTGCTTTTTACGGCACAAAGTCAAAAATATGCCCACGCTTAGGAAAATTGCTGAATTCTTTTTATGTTTGCACCGACGGCGGATAACTTCTCGACGAAGTGTTCGTAGCCGCGGTCGATATGTTCGATCGCCGATATCAGGGTCTCTCCATCGGCCACCAATCCGGCCAACGCCAAGGCCGCGCCACCGCGCAGATCGGGGGACTTCACAGGAGCGCCCGAGAGCTTCTTCACACCCGTGATAAAAGCATGGTGACCCTCGATACGGATGTCTGCACCCATGCGTCCGATTTCATCGGCGAACATGAAACGGTTTTCAAACACGTTTTCACTGATAACGCTTCGCCCGTCGGCAAGCGCTCCCAGCACCATGAACTGGGCTTGAAGGTCCGTCGGGAAACCGGGGTACGGTAGGGTTTGGATGTCGGTGGGAGTGATCACCCCGTCATGCGAGACGGTTATCGCATCGTCGCCGACCTCTATCGTTGCACCCATCATCTTGAGTTTGGTCAGGGCCATTTCGAGATTTTGGGGATTCACGCCCTTCACGGTCAAAGGGCCGCCGCCGAGAACACCGGCCACCAGGTACGTACCGGCCTCGATACGATCCCCCACCGTCTTGTGTCGTTCGACAGGCTTGAGCTCATCGACGCCTTCGATCTCGATGGTCGGCGTTCCGGCACCCTTGATCCTGGCACCCATCTT
>DOMT01000217.1:0-4018 GCA_003509825.1 Coriobacteriia bacterium | reverse complement strand
ATCCAATATCACCGCAGCACCTTTAAGGCCTTCGGGTATGGAGGCATCGATGAAGCCATGCTCCACTTCGAAAACCACCCCGAGTGACTCCAGGCCTGCGATATGCATATCCAGTTTCCGTGAGCCGATCTGACAGCCTCCGGGCATCGCCACATGGGCGCGACCGAAACGTCCGATCAGCGGGCCGAGAACGGCGATGGATGCCCGCATACGAGCGACCAGCTCATACGGTGCCTCGACCGAATCCACCGAAGCGGTATCTATGACGACCTCACGCTCACCGAAATCCACCGATGCACCGAGGTTTTGCAGCACCTCGCCCATCAGTTTGACATCGGAGATGATAGGGACGTTGGTTATGGTGGTTTTTCCCGGCGCCAAAATCGAGGCGGCCATCAGTTTGAGGACGGAGTTTTTCGCTCCCGCGATATCAAGGGAACCTTTTATCGGATTCCCACCTTGTACAACTATGAGTTCTTCTGTCACTGCAAGCCTTCTCACTTAGGATTGTAACTACAATATGGATGGGAGCGGAAACCCGAGCCTGCGCTTTGTCGGCAAAAGTGGAATCCCACCCTTGCGCTTCCCTGCCCCGAAAAAGCGGAAATCCGGATCCCTGCGCCTTGGCACGAGACCCGGATTTCACGTTCGATCGTTTCGGTCGGCTATTGCTTGCGCTGAAGCAGAGTCTCCATGAAAGTATACCATGCCACTTCTTCACGATAAAACGCAGCACGGGAGTCTTCTTCCTCCACTTTTGACAACTTGGCCTCGGCCTCCGCTTTCTTGGCCTTGACCTCGGCTATGTCGGTGTTACCGACTTTCTCGGCACGACTCGCCAAAACCACCACCTTCGTACCGATGGCTTCGACATAACCGCCGTTGACCAAATAGCTCTCGGTTTCGGAGTCCGCCTCCATCTTCAGACGAATCTCGCCCATCTTAAGGGTGCTGACGGTTGGGGCGTGCTGGGCCAAAAGGCCGATCTCACCCTCGGAACCGGGCACCACGACGAAGTTGATCTCCTCGCTGAAGAGCTCTTTTTCAGGCGTTACGATGTCGCAAAGGAATTTAGACATAATCAGGCACTCTTCAGTTTCTCGGCAGCCTCGTAGACTTCCTCGATGGCACCCTTGTAACGGAACGCCTGCTCGGGTATGTCGTCGCACTTACCGTCGATGATGGCAGCAAAGCTACGGACCGTATCCTCCAGCTTGACGTACTTACCGGGGTTGCCGGTAAACACCTCGGCCACGTGGAAGGGCTGGCCTAAGAACTGCTGAATCTTACGGGCGCGACTCACCGTGAGCTTCTGATCCTCCGACAACTCGTCCATACCGAGGATGGCGATGATGTCTTGAAGGTCGGAGTAGCTCTGGAGAATCTCCTGCACGGTAACGGCCACTCGGTAGTGCTCCTCGCCCAATATCTCGGCGGAGAGTGCGCGGGAGGTGGACTCCAGCGGATCCACGGCCGGGTAGATACCCAGCTCGGCGATGGAACGCGAGAGAACCGTCTGCGCATCCAGGTGGATGAACGCGGTTGCCGGAGCGGGGTCGGTAAGGTCGTCTGCGGGTACGTAGATGGCCTGTACGGAGGTGATCGATCCGGTCTTGGTGGAAGTGATGCGCTCCTGCAGGTCACCCATCTCCGTGGAGAGCGTGGGCTGATAACCTACGGCGGAGGGCATACGTCCGAGCAGTGCCGATACCTCGGAGCCGGCCTGGGTGAAGCGGAAGATGTTGTCCACGAAGAACAACACGTCCTGGCCCTGATCGCGGAAGTACTCGGCGGAGGTAAGGCCGGCGAGACCGACGCGCAGACGAGCTCCGGGAGGCTCGTTCATCTGACCGTAAACCAGGCAGGTCTTATTGATGACGCCCGACTCCTTCATCTCGTTGTAGAGGTCGGTACCCTCACGGGTACGCTCGCCTACACCGGTGAATACGGAGGTTCCACCGTGCTCCTGGGCGAGGTTGTTGATGAGCTCCATGATGATAACGGTTTTACCTACACCTGCACCACCGAACAGACCCGTCTTACCACCCTTGATATAGGGCTCGAGCAGGTCCACGACCTTGATACCGGTCTCGAAGATCTCGGTGGAGGTCGTCAGTTCCTCAAACGCGGGAGCGGGGCGGTGGATCGGGTAATGCTCCTTGACGTCCGGCATATCGCCGCCGTCGATAAGGTCACCCGTAACATTCCAAATACGGCCCAGGGTCTCACTGCCCACGGGCATCTTGATCGGCGCGCCGGTATCTACGGCCTCTATACCGCGCTGCAGACCATCGGTCGACGACATCGCAACGGTACGCACGATGTTGCCCGGCAGATGGGTCTCGACTTCCAGTACGACCTTCATGGGTCCGATCGGAGTCTCCGTGTCTATCGTGAGAGCATTGTAGATCGCCGGAATCGAATCCTCGGGGAATTCGACATCGACGACCGGGCCGACAATGCGCACGACTTGTCCTACATTCATGTGTGCATCCTTCTTCTCGGTATCCATTAGTCCTCCAAAGCGGCGGCGCCGCCAACGATCTCGGTGATCTCTGTCGTGATCGCACCTTGGCGAGCACGGTTGTACGACCTGCTCAAGGTGGTGAGTATTTCCGAAGCATTGTCGGTCGCAGACTTCATAGCCTTACGACGGGCACCCTGCTCACCTGCGGCCGAATCCAAAAGCGCGTGGTAGATACGGGTCTCGACGTAGGACGGCAAAAGCTCGTTGAGCACCGCCTCCATCGAAGGCTCGTATTCAAACGCACCACTTTGCGCCTCACCGATCCGGGAAGCCCCTTCCGCCGATTGTCTGGCTGCCGCCAACTTCTCAGCGGAGCCGGCTGCCGCGGCCTTGGCACTTTCGTCCGTATAACCGGTCTCGCCCTCGCCCTCGCTGACCTGATGGTAAGCGACGGTTTCGATAGGCAATACCTGCTCGGTGGTCATGACCTGATCGGCCACGTTTTTAGCGTGGTTGTAAAAAATCACCACTTGATCAATTTTGTTGTTGATGTACGCGTCGATGACGTAACTTGCCACCTCGCGAGCCTGGGCGACGGAAGGATCCGCCGATTCATCCCTAAACGACAAGGCGATGGGCATCTTGCGATAGCTGAAATACCCCAATGCCTTTTTACCGCAGGTGATGAGGTCACATTCCAGACCCTCACCTTTCATTTTGGTGATGAACTTATCGGCTGCGCGAAGCACATTGCTGTTAAAACCACCGGCAAGACCGCGGTCGGAAACGACCACGATGACCGCAATGCGACCGGAGTCGTTTTTCTTGGACAAAAGCGGGCTTTCCGAGCCGGTGGATCGCTTGGCGATATTTTGCAGAACCTCGACCATCGCTATCGCGTAAGGCGTCGCCTCAACGATGCGATCGGTCGCACGTCTGATTTTGGCCGTTGCGACCATCTCCATCGTACGCGTGATCTGCTTGGTCGAGTTGACCGAGTTGATTCGCTTTTTAATAACGCGCAGGGATGGCATCGATCCTACCCTTCAACCGAGAACTGACCCTTGAAGGTCGTAATCGCTTCTTTGAGAGCTTCGATCGTCTCATCCGTCAGCTTCTTCTCCGTAACGATCGCCTCTCCCAGCTCGGGACGCGTGGAGCGCATGAACTGCAGGAGCTCGGAGCGGAAGCGCAGTACGCTGGATACCGGTAGATCGTCCAAGAAGCCCTGATTACCGGCAAAGATCGCGATGATCTGCTCCTCGACGGGCATCGGTACGTAACGACCCTGCTTGAGCAGTTCCGTCATACGGGCACCACGGTTGAGCTGGTCTACCGTAGCCTTGTCGAGGTCCGAACCGAACTGGGCGAACGCCTGCAGCTCGCGATAGGCGGCCAGGTCGAGACGCAGCGATCCTGCAACCTGCTTCATGGCCTTGATCTGCGCGTCTCCACCTACACGGGATACCGAGATACCCACGTTGACGGCGGGGCGCTGGCCCTGGAAGAACAGGTCGGACTGCAAGAATATCTGCCCGTCGGTGATGGAGA
>DOMT01000111.1 GCA_003509825.1 Coriobacteriia bacterium | reverse complement strand
TGTTGCTTCGGTTCAGACGCCGATGTCTTGTCGACAGGAGTAACGGGGGCGGTTTGCTGCCACTGAGCCGCCGGCGGGGCGGGAGGCGCTGTGGAAACGGGGGGATTTTGCGGCGGTTGCGAATGGAGCGGCCGGTAAAGAGATCCTTCCCCATCGTTCATCGGCGACGTTTGTCGGGTCGCTTGCATCGCCGCGGCGTAAGGGGAGCTCGTCTCCGCGGGTTTTTCCACAACCGTCGGAAAAGCCACAGGCGAAACCGGATCCGCGGACACCTGCGGGACCGAATCCGCAGGCAGCTGCTGCGCCGGTTGTGCTGGAGGTTGCGGGTCGGAAACATCGAGTTCCAGTGCCTGCAACGACTGCATATGCGGCGAGAGTGGCACACTCGAACCCAATGTGTTCAGTGAATGCGCGGTACCGGGCTCGCTTACCGGATGCTGTCCTGCATCGGTCTTCGGCTCGACATCCTTACCGTCTTTCCAAAATGAATCCGTCATAAAATCACCCCGAATTGCTCCTCATAACCTGTGTCGCATACATTGTAGCGTTTACATAAACAGATAAAGCTTAAGGCAGCCCTCTATCCTTGAAATAACGGTCGGCAAGATGTCTGCGAGGACCCGGCTGCTCTGTGCTCCTTATTATATTGTGACTTTGAGATCGGTGCGCACGATTATCGATACGGTGTACTTTCCGTTACAGACGTACGGTCAGTTTTTACCGAAGCGCTTACCCAGGTAGGCGATGATATCATCGCTTTCATACAAAGCCTTGCCGTCGATCATCAGACAGGGCACCTGGTTTTTTCCTCCTACCCTGATCAGGTAATCGAGGTTTTCATTTTCCAAAGTGCTCTTCATATCGATGGAAATGTCGTTTTGCTCCATGAATCGGAGCACCTTCTGACAAAACGGACAATAGGGCGAATAGTACAGTACCAATGTTTCCATGACTCCTCCAAAATAGTAAGCAATCGCTTCATTGCGTGGCAACATTTCGTCTAATAGTATAGCACTTACCTTATTTCCTGCCTTTTCGTGCGCGGCAAAAACACCGCTACGATGATGCTCACGGCAACGAGTCCGATCAAAATCCAGACGACGGCATGGATGGCATCGCTGAGTATGGCGGCGATCTGCGCCCACTGCACACCCTCCGCATAGGCCGACATATCGTAGAGATTGCCGAGGTCGTAGCGCTCTACACCCGCGTTCTCGAAACCTTGGATGATGTTGAAGTTGAACGCCGCACCGAAAGCGGTGATGCCTATCGTCTGTCCTATCGTTCTGACCAGGGAATTGAGCGCAACCGCCGAGCCACGCTTCTCGTAGCCCACCGAGTCTTGGATAAACATGGTCTGCGAGGTGTTTGCGGTTCCGAAGCCGACACCGAGCCACAACACGGCGACCAGGATCACATAGATCGTGCTGTTGCCGTCAAATAGCAGCATCGGTATGAGGCCTGAAAGCGTTGCGATCAGGCTGAGGATGGTTACGGTTTTGATTCCGAAGCGCAGTATCAACCTGCCTATGGGAAACGACACCAAAATCCATGACAACGTCATCGGCAGAATCGCGAGCCCGGCGAAAAACGGCCCGAAACCATAGACGTTTTGCAGATAGATCGGCAGATAGACATCAACTCCGAGCAGTGCGGCGGTAAACAGAAATGAGACGATGTTGATCAGCGCACTCGAGCGATTGAGTACATCGAGGGGCACCAGCGGATCGTCGACACGCTTTTCCACGAACACGAACAGCAGCATGAAGATGATCGAGGTGAGGAAAAGCGCAAGGTTTTGCAAGGTAAAGTAATCCGCTTCCCGACTGCTGAAGATGAATATGCTTAAAAACGACAGCATCGAGGCGGTCAGGATCACGATGCTGAAAAAGTCGATTTTATGCGGCCTTCGCACGAAGCTCTCTTTAAAGCTCGTTTGGATGATGATCAGCGTGAGTATACCGAAGGGGATGTTGATGAAAAATATCCAGTGCCAACTGAACAGGTCGATGAGCACGCCGCCTAAAAACGGGCCGACCAACCCCGCGATACCCCAAACCGAACTCAAAAGGCCCTGGATCTTGCCGCGTTGTTCCAAAGGAAAGGTGTCGCCCACGATGGTCATAGGCACGGTGAATATCGATCCTGCACCGATGCCTTGTATGGCTCTGAAGATAATCAGCTGGGTCATATTCTGCGCAAAACCGCAGAGCATGCTTCCGAACAAAAAGATGCTGATACCGATGAACAGTACCCTTTTGCGGCCATACAGGTCGCTCAGCTTGCCGTAGACCGGCGTGGCGATGGCGCCCGTCAGCAAATATACGGAAAACACGTGGCTTATCAGGTCAAAGCCCTGCAGGTCTTTGACGATCGTCGGTATGGCCAAGGTGACGATGGTTCCCTCGATGGCGGCGAGGAACATCGCCAGCAGCAAGGCAACGACCAATTTGTTCTTATCGGATTCAGGCATTTTTCCATTGTAAGACAAGGGGAATGCGATTGACGGGTAAAGATTTGATTACGGAATATGTCTTGATGGTTCGNNGTGTGATGGGAGCCCGACGGGTGTCGATGACACCGGATTTTCGATTACGAAATTTTCCCCACGGATTTCGGCACAACGATCTGAAGATGGTATATAATTCGTGCTTGCGCTTTTATCGAAAGCCAACGTAGCTCAGTTGGTAGAGCAACGNNCGTAGGTCAGGGGTTCGAATCCCCTCGTTGGCTCCACACTCGCAGATCTTGCTTCAAAATAATCCTGAAACCACAAACTATGTTGTCGGCAGATATTCCTCGGCTGCGTTCAGCAGTTCTTCGCGGGTGTTGGCAAGTGTGCCGTCTATCACCGATTCGAGCAGGTAGTCCAAAATGTCGCCCAGCGCTTTTCCTGCGGGTATACCGATGGTCATCAGGTCGTCTCCGTTTATCGCCAGATCCTTTCGTCGGATACAGGCCTGTTGTTCGATCAGGTCGTCGAGCACCTTCTCGTAAGTTGCGATCTTCGTCAGCTGGGGTTCGACGACGTGCTCGCTGTGAGCGGCCATGTCTCCCTTTTTGACCTCGATGAGCAGCCTGATCAGCGGCTCGCCCAGGCGCGAGAGCCATTTTTGCATGTTGTCGGGATTTAAAGCCACTTGATGGTGATGAATCGCCGTGGCAACCTGCTCGACCACAGCCCTGCTGAAGCGCAGGACCGTAAGGCGCTTTAAGGCGATCTGCTCACCGGTTTTATTGTGACCGTAAAAGTGGCCGTGGCCGTCCTCGCCCATGAAAAAGGTCTGCGGCTTGCCCAAGTCGTGCATGAGCAGCGTCAGTCTCACCAAACCGTCACGCTTGCCGAGTGCGATAGCGCGTGCCGTATGCTCCCACACGTCGAAGCAGTGGTACCTGCTGTGTTGCTCAAATCCCACGGTCGGCCCGATCTCGGGGATCAGCATCTCCAAAACATCAGGGTATTTCAGCAATACATCCAAAACATATTCGCCTACCAAAAGCTTCATGAGCTCGGCGGACAGCCGCTCAGCGGCGATGTTTTCGAGCAGTCGGCGATTGCGATGGAGACTGTCGGCCAGCCGCCCATCGAGCACAAACCCCGTCGTCGAAGAAAAACGCAGTGCCCGCATGATTCTCAGGGCGTCCTCCGCAAAACGGACGTCGGGATCGCCCACACTGCGGATAGCGCACGAAGCGATGTCGGCGCGACCACCCTCCGGATCCACGAAACCCCGGTCCGGGTGGTAGGCTATGGCATTCATGGTAAAGTCGCGCCGCTTGAGGTCCTCTTGTATCGAGGTGATAAACCGCACCTCTTCGGGATGCCGGTTGTCCCTATACGCCCCATCCGTCCGATAGGTGGTCACCTCGATGGGCGTGCCATCCAAAACCACGGCGACGGTTCCGTGTCGGATACCGATATCGATGATTTGCAGCGCCGGAAAAACTTCCTTGACCTGCTCCGGTGTTGCCGAGGTCGCCACATCCCAGTCGGACGCCTCCTTGCCCATCAGGGCATCCCGCACGCATCCACCCACCACATAGGCCTCGAACCCTGCCGATTCGAGATCGGATAACACCNNAACCGGAATCCCGATCCCGACATCTTTTTTCTCACGAGCCCCTTGCGCCATGATTCACATCTGCTTGATTTTATAGATGAGATAAAACACGGTGAACACCGTCAGGTTCACGATAACGATGCTGGCCCCCGTAGGTGTTTCATAAACGAAGGACACCAAAAGCCCGACGAAAAAACAGCCGAGCGAAACGATGGCTGCAACCACAGTGACCGCGGAGAAACGTTTGCACAGCCACATGGACGACAAGGCCGGGAATATTATCAGCGCCGATATCAACAGTGCACCCATCATCCGCATACCCAAAACGATGGTCAGTGCGGTGAGCAGTGCCAGAACCGAGTTGTACAAACCCGCCTTAAGCCCTGTGGCGCGCGCGTAGGTCTCATCGAAGGTCACCGCGAAGATGCGGTGGTAAAAAAGCAGGAATACCACGATCACCGCGATACTCAACACAACGCTCAACGCCACGTCGGCTTGGGTGAGCGCAAGTATCGAACCGAAGAGATAATTGTCGATATCGGTATTCATACCCTTCGATAGCGACATTAAAAATACGCCGATCGCCAGTGAGGCGGCCGAAATCAACGCGATCGCCGCATCGCCCTTGATCTTACCCCGCTCACTCAAACGCAGCAGTAAGAAGGCTGTAACCACGACCACGGGAATCGACACGGCGAGCGGCGCCCAATTTAATACCGTAGCCACCGCCAACGCGCGGAAGCCGACGTGTGACAGTCCGTCGCCGATCATCGCATAGCGCTTGAGCACCAGGCTCACACCGAGTAGCGAAGCACACAGCGATATCAGGGTTCCGACGATCAGTGCATTGATCAAAAACCCGTAATTGAAGAACTTGGGGATCGCTTCGAGCAGCTCCATCACAGATCCCCCAGCCCGATTCCGCAGACCGCACAGTTATTGCCACAGGAGTCCCTGAGCATCGATCGGCCCAATGCGGTGTGCTGAAAAGCGTGCGTATCGCCGTAGAACTCCTGTTTTCCCTCCAACACCAAAATCCGGTCGGCATGTTGGATGGCGGCCTGAACGTCATGGGTAATCATCAAAACGGTGATGCCCTGCTTATGGTTGAGCTCACTTATGGTCGCATAGAGTTCCGTTTTGGCATGCGCATCCAAACCGTTCATCGGCTCGTCGAGAATCAAGACCTTCAGGCCGTCAGGGGCCGCGCATAGCGCACGCGCCAGAAGCACTCTTTGTTGCTGGCCGCCGGACAACTCACCGAAACCCGACTTCTCCAAATCGGCGATCTGCAAAAGCTCCAAAGCCTCACGAGCAGCCTGTTTATCCTGGCGACGATAGACCACCGAGATACCCAGCCGCGAAAGCCGCCCCGACAGCACGACCTCACGCACACTGGCCGGAAAATTCTTCTGAACCGTACTTTGCTGCGGGAGATAGCCGATGTCTTGCCGCTTCAGGCCGTCGGAAAAGACGATCGATCCACTCACCGGCTTGAGCAAACCGAGCAGCCCACGGATAAAGGTCGTTTTTCCACTGCCGTTACAACCGACGATACAAAGGTAGTCTCCGGCGGCTATTTGGCAGTCCACCCCTTCGACGGCAACATTGCCGTCATAACTCAGGGTCACATTTTCGCAGCTGATAAGTGTCATCTACGCCAATGCAGCTCTCAGTGTCTCAGCGTTTTTCTCCATAAGGCTCAAGTAGGACGCTCCCCCGTCAAAATCGTTTTGGGTAATATTATGACAGGAATGGAGCTCCATCGTCACCACACCGGTTTCGGCCGCTATGGCATCGGCGATTTTGTGGTCGGAGAGCTCGCGATACAAAACGACCGGTATGCCCTCGGTTCGTACCGTATCGACCAGGTTGGTTACCGTCAAAGCGCTGGCTTCCGTTGCAGTGGAACATCCGGGGAAGGCCGCCTTACACTCAAGGGCGTAGTCGTCGATGAAGTACCTGAAGGGAAAACGGTCGCCGAACACCAGGAGACTGCGCTGCCCCTCGGCGACGACGGTCTTGATCTCGTTGTCCAAATCCGTCAGCTTACCGCAGTACTCGGAGGTGCGCTTCTCGTAATCGAGCCTGTTATCCGCATCGATGGTGCAAAGTTCGTCCGAAATCGTCTGCACGATGATCGCAGCGTTTCTCAGCGATGTCCAAACATGCTCATCGATGACACCGTGCTCCTCTTCATGGGCGGATTGGGTCTCTTCACCCCCGTGGGCTGCTTCTTCACCCTCATGTCCTTCCCCGCCCTCTTCATGGGCGTGGCCTTCATGTCCCTCTTCCGCCATCGCAGGATCGGCCAGAATAGACACATCCTCCTCCACGGTGTTCACACAGTCGATCATCTTGATGACCACCATGTCGCTATTATTCACGGAGGCGAGGAGTTCCTCCACCCAAACATCCGATTCGCCGCCCACATAGATGAACATGTCGCACCCACTGAGAGCTATGATGTCTTGGGGAGTCGGTTCGAAGGAGTGGGTTTCACTTCCGGGAGGTACCAACATTTTTACGTCGGCATCATCTCCCGCCACCTGCCGTGCGAAGTCGTAGGAGGCAAATACCGTCGCGATAATCTGCGGCTTACCACCGGCGGCCGGAACCCCCGACACCGTATTGCCACACCCGGAAAGCAGTAAGAGCGATACAGCCAAAACGGTGGACAGAGCAACTGCAAAAACTTTTTTCCCGAGCATCATAGATTTCATAACCGTCTCCATTACGTAAACGTCGTGTCAACTAAGATATGCAACAATCGTCAGTATAGCCTATGATCACAGTGTTAGTTAGAAAAGACCGACAAGCTAACATGTTTACCGGATGGACGGTATGGTATCGTAGAGCTTTGTTTCGATTGCTTTTTTGGTTTTGTTCCGATGGCTTTATGGGATAAGCGGGAAGCCTGACATGTGGGAGCGAGCAAGGAATTAACATGGATTACAACAAGACGGTTCAGGAGCCGGATGAAAAAGCTCTTGCCGAACAGATACGGGCGATCTCCGATTATATGAAAACAGGTATCGGCGAGACACCACACGGACCGAATCGAAAGTCCGATGAACACATAGGGCTTGAGCTGGAGCATTTCATCGTGCGCAGATCGGACGGTTCCCCCGTCCCCTATGAGGAGGATCTCGAGAGCAAGATGCCCGGTGTGCGCACGGTGCTCGAAAGACTCGCCCCTTTTTATGATAATCGCTCCTATGAGTCACAGCCGGACGGCACACGATGTCTCATCGGTCTTTCCCGTAGCCGCTCCAACATCACACTGGAGCCGGGTGCTCAACTGGAAGTGAGCATCGGGCCGATGTCGGACCTGGCGGGACTCGAAACGCAGTACAGGAGATTCAGATCCGAGCTGGACCAGGTCTTGCAAGACCTGGATCTTGCCGTGGCGGAGATGGGATACCATCCGAGCGCCCGCGCCGGCGATATCCCGCTCATACCGAAGGGTCGCTATCGCTTTATGGACCGACACTTCGAAACAACGGGGCGACACGGTATCTGCATGATGCGCGCCACCGCATCCACCCAGGTCAGCATCGACTTTCATTCCGAAGAGGACGCCATCCGCAAGTTCAGGATCGCCGGGCTGCTCAGCCCGCTGCTGGCCTTTGTGACCGACAACAGCCCCGTTTTCGAGAATGCACCGATCGCCTCCAAGGGAAACACGAGGCCGAAAACAACATCGGGGCTACCGGTTCCCGACCGCATGGTCAGAACCGTCATATGGGACGATGTGGATGCCGATCGTTCCAAAACCATGCCCGGCACTTTTGACGATTGCCTCGGCTTCGAATCCTATGCGCAAACTCTGTTGCAGATGCCGGCGATCTTTTCCTTCGGGCCCGAAACCGATGATTCCGGCAAAGACCCGAGCTATCTCGGCAACACGACCTTCGCCGAGGTGCTCGACGGCAAGATACCCGATCGTGCGGATATCGAACACATCCTCTCACTGTTTTTCTTCGACGTCAGACTGAAGACCTATGTGGAGATACGTGCCGCCGATGCCCTGCCGATCGAATACGCACTGGCCTACGCCGCACTCATCAAGGGAATCTTCTACAACGACGAAGCACTGCTTTCGCTGGAGCACTGTCTGGGGGAATTCGACATCGAGGACATCGACGACGCCAAGGAGATGCTTCGCTTCGACGGCTACGATGCGATCGTCTACAAACGACCGGCCGAGCAATGGCTCGACGAGTTGATCTACACCGCCGCCGACTTCCTTGAAGCCGATGAGCGCCCTTACCTCGAACCGCTCGTACGGCTGATCGCCGAGCGCAAGACACCTGTGGACCTCGCATGAAAAATGAGCTTTCGCCAGGCGGCATGGAGGGCTTACAAGAAGCCTACATCGCCCGTCACAGAGATTTGAACGGCGACATGAGCGGTCGTCTCGAAGCCCAAGCCTACCTCAACACTTCCACGGCCGTTTATCACGGTGACATCATCGGAGTCGGTTTTATTCCCAAGATCTACGATATGGCCGCCCTACGCTTCCTCGACACGGTTGTGAACAGGACCTATACCATACTCGAGAAGAACCCCCGCCGGTTTTTGGAAGACGAGAGCTACCGCAGGCTCTTCGGCTTTTCACCGCTCCTGGAGCGGCTCATCTGCCTGCCCACGGGATACCCGTGCACCATTCCGATCATGCGCATGGATATCTTTCTTAACGAAAAGACCTTCGGCTTTAAATTCTGTGAGTTCAATACCGACGGAACCTCCGCGATGAACGAGGATCGCGAGGCGGGCTCGGCGCTCAAACGATCCGAAGTCTATCGAGGTCTCGAACGCGAGCTTAAGCTCGCATCCCAGGAGCTCTTCGACGGTTGGGTCGATGGTTTTTTGGAAATATACCGCACGTCCGAACAGGCCGTGGACAACCCCACCGTCGCCATCGTGGACTTTACGGACAGTGCCAGCATGAACGAGTTCATCGAGTTCGCCCATCGCTTCGGGCGGCAGGGATACCGTTGTATCATCTGCGACGTGATGGATCTGGAATATGACCACGGTGTGCTGTACACGCAAAATATCCTTACCGATGTCTTACCCGGCGGTAGACGGGCGGATGGCGGAAACGACAGCTCGCCCACAAACAAACGTGTGCGCATCGATGCGATCTATCGGCGCGCCGTCACCGGCGAGATCGTTGCGGCGTTGGAAAAAGACGCTGACGTCCGCAAAGGCGCGGGTGCCTTGGTGAGTGCGATCGAAGACAAGGCCGTTTGCATGATCGGGGGTTTCATGACCCATATCGCCCACTGCAAGCCCCTGTTCGCGCTGCTCCATCACCCTGCAACCGCCGCCTTCCTCAACACGGAAGAAAACGACTTCATCCGCGAGCACATCCCCTACACGGCCCTTCTGCGAGCGGACACGGTTGATCTCGAAGCCATAAAGGCCGGCAAAGATGATTGGATCATCAAACCCGAGGACGGTTATGCATCGAAAGGGGTGCATGCGGGTCGCGACCACGACGAGGCCGATTGGGCGAACCTGATCGATAAGTGCAGCAAACAGCGCTATATCGTCCAAAGCTATTGCGAGCAGTATGCAACGCCTAACTCGCGTATCGTTCCTGTCGACAGCGGCTTCAAGCCCCTGTTCGACGACTCCGAAAGTTGGCTGGCGGCCGGCACCGGATACGACCCCGCGAAGCTGGACGCCTGGAACAACCTCACCGGCCTTTATGCCTACAACGGCAGATTCGGCGGACTGTTCGTGCGCGCGGGCCGGGCGGGCATCATCGCGGGTTTTGCCGGCGGAATGACCCTGGCGGCGATGCTTGGCGACTATGATCCCGATGCAGGGCTGGCGCTTCGGGTCGCAAGCGCATAAAATACATAGCTCACAACTAAATCAGAAACGTTCCATACCGAGAGGAAACTCAAATCCGATGACCGAGATGATACAAGAGGTTCGCGTCCGATTCGCCCCTTCGCCCACCGGCAATCTGCACATAGGAGGAGCGCGCACGGCGATCTACAACTGGGCGTTCGCCCGTCGAAACGGCGGTAAATTCATCCTGCGTATCGAGGACACCGATCCCGAGCGCTCCACATCCGAAAACACCGCGCAGATCATCCGTTCCCTCAAATGGCTCGGCTTGGACTGGGACGAGGGTCCGGAGGTAGGCGGTGAATACGGCCCCTACCTGCAAACCGAACGCTTTGCCACCTATGGAGCGGCACTTGAGGATCTTAAAGCCAAAGATGCCGTTTATCCCTGCTTTTGCACGCCCGAGGAGCTGGCCGAGCGACGTGAGGCCGCCATGGAGGCGAAAACCTACAGCGGTTATGACCGCAGGTGTCGCGATATCTCTTTCGAAGAAGCCGCCGCCCGCATAAAAGCCGGCGAGCCGCACACCTGGCGCCTGAAGATCCCTCTCGATCGCGGTGACGTGACGTTTAACGACCTGGTCTTCGGTGCGACGAGCTTTCCCATCACCCAGCTCGACGACTTCATCCTGGTGCGCTCGGACGGCTCCCCTACCTATAACTACGTGGTCTGTCTGGACGATGCCCTGATGAAGATCTCCCACGTTATCAGGGGCGACGACCATCTCTCCAACACGCCGAAGCAGATTTTGGTCTACGAGGCCTTAGGGATGCCAACGCCTCGCTTCGCCCATCTGTCGATGATACTCGGGCCCGACGGCAAACGACTCTCCAAGCGCCACGGTGCTACCAGTGTGGAGGCCTACAAGGACGAGGGTTACTTTGCCGATGCATTACTCAACTATCTGGCGCTGCTCGGCTGGTCACTCGATGGCAGCACCACGC
This sequence comes from Coriobacteriia bacterium, assembly GCA_003509825.1. GTDB lineage: Bacteria > Actinomycetota > Coriobacteriia > Coriobacteriales > UBA8131 > UBA8131. The sequence continues at coordinate 924 of DOMT01000111.1, read as the reverse complement.
TCTTTGACGCGCAGGTGCTGACGGACAACTTCAGCCTCGACAGGGTGTCCAAAAATCCCGCCGTCTTCGATGAGAAGAAGTTGGAATGGATCAACGCGAGCCGGATCAAAGAGATGGGCGCACCCGCCTTCGTCGATGCGCTGGTCCCCCACCTGTGCGATTACGGTCTCATCCGTGGTGGATCCACGGTCTACGACAACGAGCTCGGATTGGTTGACGGTAAACTCGCCGACACAGCAAGCATAAAAGCCGACGTTGAGGCCAACAGGGCCTGGTACGAGGCGATCTATCCCCTGGTCGCCGAGCGCGCGCGGACGATAGCGGAGGCCATCCCCATGACGAGCTATCTGTTCAGCGGCGATACCGTCTTTTACGATGAGACTTCGGTGAGCAAGTGCCTGAAAGCCGAGGGGGCGGCGGTCATCCTGAAAAATGCGGAGGAGGCGCTGTCGGGCTTGCAACAAAGCTGGAGCACGTCTTCCATCGAGGAGGAACTACGTAAGCTTCCCGAACAGCTCGGGGTCAAGCCGAAGGTCATCTTCCAGGCTGTGCGTGTGGCACTCTGCGGCAACGTGGTCTCGCCGCCACTGTTTGAATCCATCGAATTGCTCGGGTGGGAGAACACCGAGGCGCGCCTGAAAAAGGCGATCGAAATCGCAAACTGATCTACCNNGGCTTGGAGTCGCTCCGTCATACGTTGCGTCGAGGCGATTGAAGCCGCCTCCCGCAAGCGACGCCGCGCAGGCGCACAAGCTATCCGATCTATCCGACTCGTCTCGATTTACGGTCGTCGACCTGACGGAAGTGTTTGCCGGATTGACGCTTGTAATCGGATATCCTCTCGACCCTATGGCCTCCGAGCACGGCAGGTGCCTCACTCCCTCGCCCGGGTCGACCGGCGGCCTGTGCTGCGAACAAACCACT
>DOMT01000051.1 GCA_003509825.1 Coriobacteriia bacterium | reverse complement strand
GCGACGTTCTTATAGCATTTGAGATTTCTTTCTCAGGGAGCACTCAAGCTATAAGTTCTTTATAAAGGGAGTCGGTCGATCCGACTCCCTTTCGTGGGTCTGGAGACACTCTCACCGTAGTTTTCGGACTCTTCTTCCACCAAGTCGATAAGCTCCTGATGATTATGGATCTCCAATTTGCCATAGATATGACTCACGTGTGTTTTGACCGTGTTGTAGGAAACCACCAGTTTTTCTTGAATAAAACGTGCGTTGCGCCCTTGTGCAAGGAGCAGAAATATCTGNNTCTCGCTCACGTGCGGTGAGACCCGCCTCTCCACTGATCATATGACAACGCTGATCGAAGTACAGGGGTTTATCCGCCGACTGTACCGGCAGTGCCGGCTCCACATCGCGTATGGTTCCCGAAAAGCTGAAGTTCCTTAATGCGGTAAGGAGGTACACTACGATCCCGAAAACAATGCCCGCACACAAAAAGGCGGTGATCTCCATATTTTCATTGCTAAAGACATTGGCAAGGCGGCCGGAGTTTGCACCGAAAACCGTGCCGAGTGATGCCATGGCATTGCCCCATGTGAGCACAACCAATGCATTGCTATTATTTTTTGTAGCAAGCACAACAAGAACAAAGTACATGAGTATTTCAAAGAAGCCGGTTCCTGCACTCAGAAGCGTACTGCCGATCTCGCTGTTTCGTGCTGCCGGAATAATCAAAGCCAAAAATCCTGCAACGCTAAAAAGTATGGATATCCTAAACAGCACATCCGGAACGAGTGCTTTACTTCGCACGAAAGCATTGATGGCAATATAAGCCAAGTAGGCCAACAGGGGAACAAAAGCGCACATGGAGAGGAGGGGCACCCGCTCCGTCTCGCCGAAAGTAAGAGTAAAGCCATAGATAAAGCGAAATATCGCCAGGGTGATGAACACCTGATGCACGAAGGGAATAAAGGAGCGAGGGGAAGTGACGGCAGCTTGCACCGGTGGTTCTGCAGTGGAGATACGGTCGAAAATGCGCCTTGCCGCCGACATGCACAGTATGAGGGCAGAGGCTGGAAGGGCAAAGAAGAAAAACAGTTCCAATTCTTGCGGCATATATGAGAAAAACCATCTAAGCGCATATGTCGCAGTGTAAGCGCCTGCAACACACACACCGATAAACCTGGTGGAAAGTTCCGTGCAAGTGAGACCGACGACAACGGAAACAAGGCTGATTCCGATAGTCACGAGAACCGCCCCGAAAACCAGAGGCATCGGCAAGACAAAATGAAAACCGATGAGTAAGCTCATCGAACCGACCCCCAAAGTCAAAAAAATGGTCAGTGAGGGATGTTTGAGCATTGCAGGCTTTCGGTTTGCGATGAGCGCAAGGAGCAAAAGTGAGCAGCCTCCCCCGATAGCGCTGATCTCCCGTGTCCAGATGAACAGCGCATCAAAGAGCGGAAAGGCGCAGTAGTTTAGCAGCCAGTAAGCAGCGAAAACCGAAATGAGCGCAAGGAAGCATCTTATTGTAGAGGGAATTCTGATCATGAAAGTCATTGTATCAGGGTGATACCTTTCTCCCCCATAAGAAGACGCATTATAAGCGAAATCACCCCGATCGTATGATGGATTATCCAGCTTTGATCCGATAGGGTTTCTCGAGCAGGCTGCCTTTGGGTCAAAAGGCCCGGGGCGCTGCATAACTGGCAGAAGAAACAAAGGAGATGAGATGAAGGAAAAGGAAAACAAGGTGCTGAGCAGAAGAACTTTTCTGGGTTTGAGCGCGGCGGCAACGGTTGTGGCAGGCGCCGGTCTCGTCGGGTGTGCCCCGCAGTCCACCAAAGCCCCGGTCACAGGCAACAGCGAGTCGTCCGCACCTGTTTTAAATGATTGGTTGGGCGAAGAGCCCACAATAACGAGTATTACCGAGACGATAGAAACCGAAGTGCTCGTCTGCGGCGGTGGCACAGGCGGTCTGTTTACCGCCTGTGCGGCAGCTNNGGCGGGTGCACGGGTTATAGTGCTGGAGAAGAGTGCCGTCGGAGGCGGGGTGCGCGACAATATCGGTTCTTTGGGCAGCAGGCTACAGCAGGCAAACAACTGCGTGATCGACAAGCTTGAAATTATGAGCGACATGATTCGCTATGCCGCCAACAATTGCAATCCGCACCTCTATGAGATCTGGTGTGATAATTCCGGTGAGACGGTTGACTGGTATCAAGATCGCATCGAAGAGCGTGGATATCAACTATGGCATGAGGCGGCAGATGACAGTCACCCCACACTCTACAAACACTACGCAACGGGGCATATTCCTTCGTGGCCGGCAGATGCGGAATTCGCCGGAATAGAAGTAGATGTCAACGGTAAGGTTGTGCTGGGTGACTACGCAATCAAGCTCGGTGTGGATATGCGCTTCACAACCAAATTGATCAAGCTGGTAAAGGAAGGCGACCGCGTTATCGGCGCCATAGCGCAAAACGATAAGGGCTACATTCAGATCAACGCCTCCAAGGGTGTTGTGGTTTGTACCGGTGGTTACGCACGCAATCCGGAAATGCTTCAGGCGCTCCAGCCCAATACACTCAATCGACACTCGAAAAACATTGCCATAGCCGGGGCAACGGGCGACGGAATCAAAGCATGCCTCTGGGCCGGAGCCCAAATGGATGAGGTACATAGTGCCATGTGTTTTGATCGTGTTGCGGTAAAACCAAACGAACTCGGCGGCGCCGATACTCCCGGTGAGTTGTTTTGGATGGGCTCCAATCCCTGGCTCAAAGTCAACCTTAACGGTGAGCGCTTCACCAATGAATCGGCTCCCTACGACTACGTGCTCAACGCAGCCCTCACCCAATCCGGCAACACTTTTTGCAATATCTGGGATGCCAACTGGGCACGGTATCTCGAGGCCTTTGACATACATGGCTGCGCACGAGTCTATCCCTTTGCAAATGGTGCGCCCACCAACGTGCCCCTTGAAGCCATTGCCCCGATGAATGAGGGACTGATTGCCTCCGGACACATTCAGCAGGCCAACACCATAGAGGAGCTCGCAGAAAAGCTCAACATCCCCGCAGACGCACTCAAAACTACCGTTGCCCGTCAAAACGAAAACTTCGCAAAGGGATCGGATCCTGATTTCGGCAAAGAGGGCTTTCGTCTCTCCGCCATCGACACTCCCCCGTTTTACGGAGTTCGCACATCCGGATACCTGCTCTGTACACTCGATGGGATTACCATCAATGAGAACATGCAAGCCATGAGCACAAGCAACGAACCCATAGAAGGTCTTTACGTTGTGGGCGTTGATTCCGGCTCGTATTACGCTCATACCTATCCCAACATGTCCACAGGTAACTGCGCCGGTCGCACCACTACCTTCGGTCGTCTTGTCGGGAAGGCGCTAGCCGCCAAATAAGCGCATATCAACAGACACACCCGCAGACTTTTGTCTGCGGGTGTGTCCTCACTTACACCTCACCCTTCCGAATGGGTGGGTTTTTTAACCTAAAGGGATCTTGTCGAGAGCATCGAGACGTCCTCGGTAGCCGCAGTTTACGCCTTATCGCCTTCGCGTACGACTTCACTCACATTCCTGCCTACGGTTTTTCGCAGAACAAACAATGCTCCCAGCGTAAGCACCAGGCCTACCGCCAGACAGATCACCGCGTTTTGCACGAAACCGGCGATTATGAAGCAGATAAACGAGATCGCCGCCACGGTAAGTGCATAAGGTAGCTGGGTGGAGACGTGGGAGACGTGGTTGACGTTGGCACCGGCGGACGCCATGATCGTCGTATCCGATATCGGTGAGATGTGGTCTCCACAGACGGCTCCGGCCAAACAAGCCGAGATGCCGATGACGAGCAGCGTGGGCTCGTTGGCAAATATCGGCAATACGATGGGGATGAGGATACCGAAAGTACCCCAACTCGTACCGGTTGAAATGGCCAGAAACAGCGCCACGACGAAGATGACGGCGGGCAGCATCGCAAAGAGACCGGCGGCTGCACCCTGCATGAGACCTTCAACGAAAACGTCGGCACCGAGCAGACCGGTCATGTTTTTGAGCGACACCGCGAGTGTGAGAATGAGGATGGCGGGAGCCATTGCATTCATGCCTTTGATAGTGCAATCCATGGCGTTTTTAAAGGTGATCACCCTGCGGGCTATGAGATAGATGACGCTGAAGACGACGGCGATCAGCGCACCCCACGGCAACGCCACGGTTGCATCGGTATTGCCGAACGCCCCCACGACATCGCCCGCATAATCCGTGGCACCCGAGGCATCGGTTCCGAAGAAGCCGCCCACGGAGAGCATGCCGACGATGCAGGTTATGATGAGAACCACGATGGGAAGTAGCATGTCCCAAAGTGTCGCCTTGGGATTGTTGACCTCGGGCTCATCCTCCAAACCACCGAGATTTCCGTCACGCCAAGCCGCCAGCTCGGCTTTGGCCATCGGGCCGTAGTCGAACCCCATAATCGAGATGGCGAGCACGAATACGATGGTCATAAGCGAGTAGAAATTAAAGGGTATGGCACTGATGAACAGCTGGATACCATCCACATGAAGGTCGGCGGCAACGCCTGAAACCGCGGCGGCCCAGGAAGAGACCGGGGCGATCATACAGATGGGGGCGGCTGTGGAGTCGATGATATAGGAGAGCTTTGCACGGGAGACCCGATGCGCGTCGGTGACGGGACGCATGACCGAACCGACGGTCAGGCAGTTGAAGTAGTCGTCGATGAAGATCAAAACGCCGAGGATGAACGTGGCGATCATCGCGCCCACACGTGATTTGATGTGCTTGGCCGCCCATTTACCAAAAGCCGCCGCACCGCCGGCGGAGGCGGTGAGTGCAACCATCATCCCCAGCAGCACCAGAAATATCAGGATCCCCGCAGTATCGGAAACCGCGGGGATGATCCCCTCGTTGATAATGGTGTCGAGTGCGCCTCCGGGGTTGAATCCCGCAATCAGAAGTGCACCCACCAAGATACCGATGAACAAGGAGCTGTAGGCTTCCTTGGTGATAAGAGCAAGTACGATGGCCACGACCGGCGGCAGCAAAGCCCATGCTGTATTGACGAATTCCATTGTGTGTTTCCCTCTCTTTATGCAGATCCGCGTAGGTATGAATGCCCGAAAANNATCCCGATGTTACCCGAACCTGCCTCATTGATGACAACCGCATTGTAGCCTTTATGGAGGTCCTATGGCGAGAAAATCCGTAAAGTTTGCATTCGCCCGGTATGTGGTACCATCATTTTCCTATGAAGAATCCTTATGTCGACATCCACACCCACAACCGAAGTGGCAACGGCATCGAACTCGTATCGGTGATGGCCGAACTCGATGAACGCGCGCCCTGCNNCGCACGCCCTGCAACTCCCGGAAAGGTGATGATCCGCATCATACATACGTCCGACTGCCGAAGCCTCCGTTTTGCTTGGGAGTGCATCCCTGGCAGCTGTCGGATTCGAAAGCATACGGGCTTTGCAAGGGCGACGGGATGGAAGAGATTTTGCAGCGAATCGCATCATCCGGAGCAGCCGCCATCGGTGAGATCGGACTGGACCACACCATCGCCGCCGATCGGAACTTGCAAAAGACCGTATTCCACGCTCAGCTCCGGCTGGCCGAAAACCTCGACAAGCCGGTTATCATACACTGCGTCAAGGCCTTCGAACCGATCATGTCGACCCTGGCCGAGTTTCGCATTCCAGCGGTTATATTCCACGGATTTATAGGTTCCCCGCAACAAGCGGCGATNNTCCACGGATTCATAGGTTCCCCGCAGCAAGCAGAGCTTGCGACGCAAAAAGGCCACTACCTTTCTTTCGGAGAACGCAGCCTGGGCTCGCCTAAAACGGTTGAGGCCATGAAGCAGACCCCCTTGCGATACCTGTTCCTGGAAACCGATGAATCCGAGCTATCCATCGCAGAAATCCATATCCGTACCGCTGCTTTGCTGGAAATCCCCGTCGAGCAACTTGCGGAACAACTTTTTACCAACTATCGAACGGTTTTTAAACATGACACAATCCTGGCTTGAACGCACCGAGTTATTGCTAGGCGAAGAAAAGCTCGACCGTCTGAACCGCACCCATGTTTTGGTGGTAGGGCTCGGAGGCGTGGGTGCGTATGCGGCCGAAATGCTCGCGCGTGCCGGAATCGGACGGCTGACGATCGCCGATAGCGATACGGTAAGTCCCGGCAACATCAACCGCCAGCTGGTGGCGCTGCACAGCACCGTGGGCGAGCCTAAAGCCGAAGTGCTGGCCGGGCGCCTGAAAGATATCAACCCGACCCTGGATTTGACGGTGGTAGACAGCTATATTCAAGAAGACACCCTTGAAAAGCTACTCGATGCCGCGCCCTACGACTATGTGGTAGACGCGATCGACACACTCTCACCGAAGGTATTTTTCATCTATGAGGCTTTAAAGCGCGGATTTTCCCTGGTCAGTTCGATGGGAGCGGGAGGCAGGATCGACCCCACGAAAGTCGAGATCGCCGATATCGGCCAAACCCACTCCTGCCCTCTGGCAAAAAAGGTGCGTGTGCGTCTCCACAGAAGAGATATTCACACCGGCTTCAAAGCCGTCTTCTCCCCTGAGTCCATCCAACCGAGCGCAATGGCCGCCTGCAACGAGTTGAACAAGAAAACCATCGTAGGTACCATCTCCTACATGCCTGCGATCTTCGGCTGCACCTGCGCGTCGGTGGTAATTCGCGATCTTATCGGGACCGACTGACACGACGTCTGCATCATCGATAGCTTCATCGACACACCCGATATATCGGAAAAAAGCTCCGATTGGAACGTAAGGGTCGCTTTTACACGACCCTTACGTTTTGTAGCCCCCGTCCTTGCTAAACCAGAAATTCGGTTGAAGGCTTCTTACAGGTAGTCGGCTGCGTGGTTTGCCGCTTCACGGCCGGAGTTCACCTGGTTACCCATGGCGGTACCCGGCATGTTGATCGTGTATACATGACGGTAGTTCATGTTGCCATCGTTACCGATCGCATAGAGACCGGGGATCGGTTTTTTATCGTTGTCGAGCACGCGACGCTCCTTATCGGTTGCAACGCCACCCGTCTCAAAGAAGAAACTGTAACCCATCTTGGCGATGTAGTAGGGGCCGTTTTCGATGGCGATCATCTTCTCGGCGGTTTTACCCAGATCCACATCGGCACCGGATTTGCAGAGCTCGTTATAACGATCCACCGTCGCCTTGAATGCCTTTTCATCGAGCTCGAAGGCTTTTGCCAACTCGGCGATGCTGTTTGCCTTGACCAGCGTACCCGTCTTGTCATTCGCCAAAGCATCATCGAACATCTTCTTGGCATCGGCGGTGGTGGTGAAGAAAGTGTCCAGAATCTTTTGATCGAAGATTGTATAGTTAGCCTTGTTATCGCGACCGGGGATGCATTGCAGCACCAGATTGTCTTCCGTGAGATTCTCGCGGGTAAAGCGTTCGCAATTCTCGTTGACCCAAAGTACCGGCCCGCCTGCGGCGATACCGAAGTATCCGTTGACCGGGTTGAGCGCATCCTTATGAAAATCGATTTTGGGAAGCGCGGGAATCATATAGAGGATACTTTGTGAGGATTCCTGCATGAAATCCTTGGCACCGATCTCCGTAGCCATCTTGTAGGCATCACCGGCAGCGTTTTCCGACCCCACACAAAAGAGGTGCTCGGTGTTCCAGCCTTGTTTGGCGATAAGTTCAGGATTACCGCCGAAACCACCGGTGGCCAGCACCACGGCCTTGGCGTTGTACTGAACGGTTCCTTGCTTGCTTTTTGCATAAGCGCCTGCAATAACGCCGTCCTTCATGATGAGCTGGAAGGCGGCGGTCTCGAAATGCACCTCCACGCCCAGATCCTCAACGCGTTTGATCATCGGTTTCACGTATCCGACCGATGACTTACCGTCTTTGAACCAATGGAACGTAGGGTGCAGACCTCCGTGGTAGTTATCGATAACACCGTTATACAGTACACCCTGCTCAAGACACCACTCGATATTACCGGCAGACTTTTCGCAGAGGTCGATCCAAAACGCCGCATTCTGGCGGTGCTGGCCGCGCACCAACTTATCCTCGACGATCTTTGCCGTTGTGATCTCGATGCCCTTTTCAAGAGCGGCTTTGGAGTTGATGGCAAACATACCTTCGACGAAGTTCGCATTACCGCCGAGCATGGTGTTTTTCTCCAGCACGATGAACTTCGTTTTGTTAAGGGATGCCTGTACGGCACACGCCAGCCCCGAACCGCCACCACCGATGATCAAAAGATCGGTGTCATAGGTGGCGTCGATCTTGCTCGGCGCAACCGGACCCTGGGACGCCCCTGAGTCGGTTTTCGAGCCGTCGGCACCCGACTCAGCCGATCCTTTGGGTGCACAGGCCGTCAAGCCTACCCCTGCCGCAACCGCAGCCGTGGCGCTCAGGCCCAAAAAGGCTCTGCGCGACAGTCCGCGTTCATCGGCTTCGGAATCAATACTGAGAGTGGTTTTCTTCTCCATCATTTCTTCCTTTCCTTCAATTCTTGATGCCTTGAGGCATATATCCTCATTCGAGTATGCTTCGTATTTTCGGCGAAATCTTCCCCGGAGTAGGGTTAACGGCAAGTTATGTTTCCAATCCCCCCGAATGGGGTGAGGACAGCCATACCACACGAATATACATTTATACAGCCTGTTTTTAGCCCGAATGTGAGCGTATGCTACTATGCCTCGGTGTGGGAGTCCCTGAAGAAAATACCGGCAGGAGGAAAAGTGTCGGATTCAAGACATCGTATCAATGAATCGAGTGAGCGCAAACGGATATTGAGGAATTTTCGCAGCAGCATTTCAGAGCGCCCACTGCTTCAAGTCGCACTGATGCTATTTTGGGCCTGGCTCAATCTGGCGTTTCAGGGCCCTTTGTTTTTTCCACCCGTTTTACTTTCTGACGGCTTTTATCTATCTACCTGGCTTGCGCCCATTTTTGCAAGTGTCCTCGCCTACTTCACACTCGGCGTGTGGTTTAAGCGAACCAACCATGTCATCAGAAAAAGGTGGTATCCCGGTTTCGTCGCGGCCCTGATGACTCTCGGCGCTCTGCTCTGTTTTATTTGGATCAACGTCTTCGGAAGCGCGCTCTCGCTCGCGCTTCCGCTTGTGCTTTACGTAGTCGGATCATTTCTTCTGGGAATCGGCACGGCTCTATTGATGATCGAATGGGGTCGGATCTTCGGTTATCTCGGACCTCAGCAGGTGCTCTACCACGGAATCGTCGCAATGATCGGATCCGCACTGTTGATGGCGGCACTCTCGCTCGTTCCGCCATGCGTGGGTCAGCTGGCCTTCGTACTCATTCCGCTACCCCTTATCGTCTGTTTCTATAAAACGCTGGCTTCGTTACCCCACAAAACCCTCTACTGTCACGGATTGAACGCCAAGCTTAAAACGCCCTACAAATTTCTGGCAACTGCCTTGATACACGGCCTATCCCTCGGAATCCTGATGGGTTGGCTGATTTTGGTCGGAAACCAGATGGTTTCGAACCTGATCACATCGCTGAGCTTCGTCTTCGCCGCCGTACTCTTACTGCTTACCGCCGTGAGTGTGAAGATGGATTTCAATCACCTCATCTATCAGGTGGGCTTCGGCATAACATCGACCGGTGCCTTTCTCATCGCCTGTTCAGGCGATTTCTGCATCCCCGGAATCTCATTGCAACAGATAGGGTTTTGCTATGTGCATCTGGTTATGTGGGGACTATGCTCTTATCTCACGAAGAACTTCAAGCTTCCGGCCACCTGGGTCATCGCCTGGCCGACCTGCTGTCTGATGCTCGGAGAGTTGATCGGAGGCATCACCGGCAGCATCCTCATACAACAAGGTGACGCCGATCATCAGATAGGGATGATGGCCACCTGCATGGTCTTCATACTGCTTATGGCCTCGCTCATCATGCTGAGCAACAGAAATCTGCTCACCGGATGGGGTATGGCCAGCCCGGCGCATCACGTTCATGGCGAAATGACCGTGGATGCGATCGTAGATCGTTTTGCTCTGGAAAAAAACCTCACGCGACGGGAATCGGAGATATTCGCACTGATGGCCCGCGGCAGAAACCGGAAAGTGATAAGTGCGGAGCTGGTTATTTCGGAAGAAACGGCCAAGAGCCACATCAGCGGTCTTTATCGCAAACTCGATGTTCACTCACAGCAAGACCTCCTATCGCTCGTTGAAGAAAACCTCAACGAGCTACAGGGCGAAAAAGACGGCATGCTATTCAATTGATCCGAATCACAGGGCGCCACACACACCGGGGCTCATCATGCTTGCAATCGGATCTATCAAAAACCGCCTCCCACCGGACGCATCGGCACTTCTCGCTCCAGTAGATACTCCTTGAGTTCGCGTACGGTGTAGTTCCTCGGCATCCGTGGAGAATAAAGCATGCTGCTGATAATCGCCGCCTGGGCTTCCGTTCGGGCAAAGAGATCGGCGAGATGCTCAGGGGCTCCGGCACCGCCCGATGCGATAAGCGGGATCGAGACGGCCTCCTGCGCCTTTGTCATAAGCTCGAGGTCATACCCGGCCAAAGTACCGTCGCAGTCGATGCTGTTGAGACAGATCTCCCCCGCTCCCAGATCCTCACCCCGCCTTATCCACTCGACGGCATCCATACCGGTGGCAACGCGGGCACCATCTATGTAGACCTCGTAGCCGCTCGGCATATGCGACGTTCGTTTTACCTGGGTGGAAAGCACTATGCATTGTGAACCGAAGGCTCGCGCTCCCTCGGTGATGATCCCCGGATTGCGCACGGCCATGGAGTCGATGCTGATCTTCTCCGCTCCGGCCTTGAGTACCTCGTACATGTCCTGCACACTTTTAATGCCGCCACCCACCGTAAAGGGAATGAACACACAGCGCGCAACGCTTTTTACCGCCTCGATATCGATGGCGCGTTTTTCGGAGCTTGCCGTGATGTCGAAGAAGATGAGCTCGTCGATTTCGGCTTCATAGAGCTTGCGAGCCAACTCCTCGGCGGGCGCAACGTCGATGTTGTCCTGAAACCGCACCGCCTTCGTCACCCGGCCGTGCATGATATCAAAGCAGGCGATCAGTCTTTTGGTCAGCATGTGGCCTCCTTGAACATACGAAGTAGCTTCAGTCCCGCTTCGCCGCTTTTTTCCGCATGAAACTGTGTGGCGTAAATGTTGCCTCGCTGCACGGCAGCCGCGAAGCAGCCGTTGTAGTCGGCGCTACCCCAGAGGTCGCTTGTATCCCCCGGTTCGGCAGCGTAGGAGTTGACGAAGTAGAAGTAGTCATCTCGCACCGGGAGAGGCGNNCCCATCTGTGGCACGCGCACCTTATCGGCATCGAACTTACACACCCGGCCCTTGAGCCATCCGAGGCAAGGGGTATCCTCCTCCTCACTGTGCTCGAATAAAATCTGCATGCCCACGCAAATGCCCAAAAAGGGAGTCTTTCGTTCCAATACGGCATGCTCGAGCGCGGGCAGCAATCCCATTTGAGCAAGCGACTCCATGGTGGCTTTGGCACTACCGACTCCCGGCAGTATGATGTGGGACGCGTCGTCGAGGTCTTGCGGAGAGCGGGCAAAGGCGGCTTCAAAGCCCAGGCTGCCCATCGCGTGGAAAACGCTGGGCGCGTTACCCGCCGAGTAGTCGATAATCCGGATCATGTACTTTCTCATTTCGCATCGCCGGCCGTTTTGCAGCTCCCCATAATAGCCGTTCAGCCGAGATTACTCCGGGGTGGTTTACAACCGGTAATGTTCGTCTCTTCATCGATAAGGTCGACAGGTGATCGATACATCCCGAGCGCACATTCTCCACCCGCAAAAAGAAGCCGGAAAGGGCTGTAACCCCTTCCGGCTTCCTGACGATTACATCGGTAGCTCGATATGAGATGCTACCGGCTTACGGGAAGCGCAGCACCGTGGCACTTTCTATTCTCCAGTTGGAGTACTTAACCACATCACCCGATGAAGGGGCGTTGATATATTGCCCGTCGCCGGCATAGATTCCGACGTGACCGGGCCACCAGAGAATATCACCCACCTGTGCACCACCCGAGGTATAGGCGAAACGCTCCGAGGCGTTGGCGTATTGGTCGGCATCGGTGCGCCCGATCCAACCACGACCGGCCTGCAGGTAGCTCCAGGACGTGAGACCCGAGCAATCGAAGCTATCGGGACCCGTTGCGCCCCATATATACGGTACACCGAGCTTGGAGATCGCTGCATTGATGACGGCCTTCTCCTTGGCTTCCTTTTTCGCCAGCTCGTCGGCCTCGGACTTCAAAGACTCGAACTCTGCTTTTTGCTGGGCTACGAGTTCGTCGTCTTTGACCTTGGCGGCCTCGGCCTGCTCTTCACGATCATGGGCGAAACGCTCTTTGAGTGTATTCGCCACGCGGGCCAATCCCGCCTTGAAGAGAGCATTCTTGTTTTCTTCGATGGCTTTCGCGCTCTCCTCGACGGTCATCTCATTGATCTTCAAGTCGGTGTTAAAGGTTTTAAACCCGGAGGTACCCAAAACGGTTTCGAGGAAAGCGAACTCTCCATCGGTCTTTTTCCGGGCAAGATACCAATCCAGAAGCTCCTGCGAGGTCTTGATATTCGTTGCCGCGAGACTTTCGCGCTGCTTCGCATCGTTTAATGCCGCTGCAGCCTCGTCATGACCTGCAACCGCTGCATTGAGGCTTTCCTCGGTTTTTGCCTTCGCCTGTTCGGACTCCGACAGGCGTGCTCCGGCCGCATCGGCCTCCGCTTGCTTCTCGGCTGCGGTGGCTGCGTGCGCCTGTTCGGTGAACACGATCGAAAAGAGAATCGCGACGACCAACACAGCAAAGACAACACTCAGATATTTAACGGATTTACGGACTTTTTCGTTTCGGACACTACGAGTCATATGCTCTTCTCCTCTACTATTCTGAAGTACGAATAGCCATAATACTGAATAGTACCGTTCTGAAAACAACCCGTAAGAGAGTCGTTTTGAATGCAAAATGGCGTTATTCAGTATCTTCTATA
>DOMT01000185.1:8952-9365 GCA_003509825.1 Coriobacteriia bacterium | reverse complement strand
AAGGTTAAGGCCGACAGGAACAATCGGGAGGCTCCTCTAAAAGCATTTTCGCGCTGCGACACAGGCACCACCGTAATCAGACTCGAAAGTCGGTTGCCGGAACGGCCTGGAACCGCTCCCCACACACTGTTTACGACACCAATGTATCACACCGGGTAGCAGATTGCGGAAGAAAACCCCGAACAGCCCGAACTGCGGTCGAAGGCCCCACCCCATGTACGGCATGTAGGGAAAACGACTCCAGGCACCAAGTCCCGTCGTCTCCGTTACAGGTAACATTCCTCCTATGAGACCCCGTTACACAAGGGGGGCGCTCCGAAGGACACCCCCCCTTGCCGAGTCGATAGCCGTTCTGCCTTGACCGGAAGCTTAACTATACCGTCCTTTGATTCAAATAACACAATTTCATTTTC
>DOMT01000185.1:5970-8940 GCA_003509825.1 Coriobacteriia bacterium | reverse complement strand
ATATACGAACATATGTTCGTATATATGATATAATCATTTCGCTTGGGTCTGAGCGGGTTGATTGTCCGGAAGTTTTAACCGGAATCGAAATCCGAAAGCGATCACCGGCGCCTCACTCGAATACACCCGCACCGCGCCATCATAGCCGGTGCCGGGGTCGCACCCTACATCCCGATCAGGCGCGTGCCACCCACTCGTCTTTGGTGATGCGGGTGACGTGCTGGGTTTTTACCGCGCCGATCAAAGAGAATTGCTTGTTTTTCTCCGTATGCTGAAATCTAAATCCGCACTTTTCGCTGACTCGCTTGGAGTTCTCATTCTTGTCGAAGTAGCCACACCATATGGCAGACAATCCCAGATCCTCGAACGCATGGCGCAACAACTCCTCCGTCGCCTCGGGAATCAGCCCCCGGCCCCAGAAGGGTACGCCGAGCCAGTACCCCACCTCGGCCTCATCGGCTGCGATACCCAGGTCGCTACGCGCGCCGAGGTAGAGCCCGACACTGCCGATCGCCCTATCCCCCTCTTCGCCCTCGACCCCCTTTAAAACAACCGCATAGGTCTCATCCGCTGACAAAACATCGCGGATGATCTCCCGACTATCCTTTACGCTCGTATGTACCGGCCAGCCCGCAAGCGGTCCCACCCGCGGATCCTTGGCGTACTCGTACAGGCTCTCGGCGTCCGAATCCCTCCACGCACGTAAAACCAATCGCTTTGTCTCCAACATCCCGGCCTCCTCGGTGTTTTATTCAACTCACAGCTTCCTTCCGGGTAAATCATGGGAAATCGCCGTCGCACCCATTCTACCGTCATTTTTGATGTAGTGAGGAACCTTTTACCTGCACAAACGCCACATACGCAAGACTATACGGCTCGAACGAGTTTTTATACATATTGGTTAAATAAACCGGCTAATTAAAAAATCGCCCGGGTTTTCGACTATACTGCACAAATCGAACAAAACCGAGGAGTAAGGGGATGTATCGTGGCAACCGAAGTCAAAAAACGGGGTGGAAACACAGAAGCACGCTCGCAGTGGTCGGGCAAGTGGGCCTTCATCCTGGCTGCGGCGGCATCGGCGGTGGGACTGGGAAACCTCTGGCGCTTCCCCTATCTGGCTGCAAAATACGGCGGCGGCATCTTTCTCATCACCTACCTGGCGATCGTTTTTACCATCGGCATCTCGTTGCTGCTGCTCGAAATCGCCCTCGGTCGCAAAACGGGGCAGTCGGCGGTGGGCGCGTTTAGGCAGTTCGGCAAAAAGTACGCCTTCATCGGCGTTTTCATCTCCTCGATCCCCTTCATCATCACCTCGTATTACTGCATCATCGGCGGCTGGGTGACCAAGTACGCCGTATCCTACCTGGTAAACGACCCGAGTGTCATGGCCGACGGCGGCGGCTTTTTCAGCGCGTTCATCTCAAGTAATGTGGAGAGTTACGTGTGGATGCTGATCTTCATGGCCGTCACCTTCGGAGTGGTGGCGTTCGGCGTGAAGGGCGGTATCGAGAAAGCCAACCTGATCATGATGCCCGCGCTCATCCTCATGGCACTCGCGCTGGCGGTCTACACCCTGACGATGCCGGGCGCGCTCGACGGCGCGCTTTACTACCTCACGCCCGACTTCTCCAAGTTCTCACCCGAGCTGATCATCGGTGCGCTCGGCCAGGTGTTCTACAGCCTCTCGCTGGCCATGGGCATCATGATCACCTACGGCTCCTACATAAAAAAGAAGGACGCCCTACCCTCCAGCGTGGCACGCATCGGTGGATTCGACCTCGGTGTTTCGTTCCTGTCGGGCCTGGTCATCGTACCGGCGGCCTTCGTGGCTTTGGGATCAGGTACCGCGGTTGCCGAAAACGCCGGGCCGTCACTGATGTTCGTCATCATGCCCACGGTGTTTGGCGACATGGGCGCTGCGGCCACCGTCGTGGGTTTCGTGTTCTTTCTACTGGTGGTGTTCGCAGCGCTCACCAGTTCTATCTCTCTGGCGGAGACCTGCGTGTCCATCGTCAAGGACTCCACGGGTTGGACGCGTAAACGCTCTTTTTTGGTGGTACTCGCCGTCATCGTGGGCGGTGGCCTCTTCATCAACGCCGGCTTCAACGGGCTGAGCGCCATTCAACCGCTCGGCGAAGGCTCGTCGTTGCTCGACTTCTTCGACTTCATCTCCAACTCGGTGATGATGCCTATCGCAGCCATACTCACCTGCATCTTCGTAGGCTGGATCATCAAGCCCAAAACCCTTACCGACGAGGTGAAGCTGTCGAGTAAGTTCGCGCTGGCCAAGCCCTGGGAGATCGTCATCAAATACATCGCCCCGGTACTGGTAGCGCTGATCATGATCTCGTTCATAGCCCAACAGTTCGGCTGGTTCAGCGTGTAGGTTGCCTGTTTTGCCAATTGCGGCAGGGNNGAGGCGCTCGGCTCCTTACCCTGCCGCAACAATCGAATTCGGATCACCCGAGATCGACTCTCAGGCCCTTGAGATCCGAGCCTAGCTCACCATAAATCACTATGTCAAAGTCCTCACCGAAAGACAGTCTCATCGGCTCCCCGACAACGCTCTCCAGCTCATTGGCAGTGGCGAGCGAACCCGGAAACGGCTCCTCGGTGGTCTTGATAACCTTGCCGTAAATCGTTTTCACGCAGTCCTGACGATACCCGTCCCGCAAAAAAACCGACCCGGGCACTCCGCTGTAACTGTACTGACGTTTCCGTTTCCATAGTGTACTCTCCTTACACTACCAATACGGATATGAGAGCGATTATGTTGCAGTAAAATGAAATCCATGCACTACGCCGATTACAAAACCATTCTTTCGCCGCAAATACCCGATGAGACATTCACCTACCTGCGCAGGTTTCCCAACAAGGAAGAGCGGATGTCCCTGCTTTAAGCAGTCGGCTTCCGGCGCTCAATGTTTAACGGTTACGTGCAGTGGTACAAGGCAACCAGCTCGATCT
>DOMT01000185.1:0-5963 GCA_003509825.1 Coriobacteriia bacterium | reverse complement strand
GTCCTGCGACTTGACGGTGTTTTCGGAGACGAACAGCTTTTCCGAGATCACCGGGATGGTGTAACCCTGTGCCAGCCAGACGAATATCTCAGCCTCCCTCGACGTGAGCTTATGCTGCTCGGCGATGGCGCGACAGCGCTCGGGTAACAGGTCGTCATGATGCACGGGCTCGTGGTGGATGTCATTGTCCAGACTTTTAAAACCTTTGTCCTTGAAAAGAAAAATCGTAACCATGAACAGCAGATATGCCGACACCAGGGCAACGGCGGTGAGAACGACATCGCCGTATTGCAAGGTCGCAGCGTTGAGAAAACCGATGAGCACACCCGAAAACAGCGCCAGCTCCGTGCAGGCCAATGCCAACGAAAACAACAACATCGGCGGCAACTTGGTGTCTTTGGACATGTCGGCGAGCACGCACCACAGCACGATCCCCGCGACCATCGAACCGAGCTGCGTGAACGAGTTGACGATACCCCCGGCGGCGTTCCATATCAGCGGCAACAACAAAAACCCGGCAGCCGAAAGCGGAACGGCGAGTGCGTAGATACGACTGACGGCGGGCTGCCGCTTGAGCAAGAGGGCCGGCAACAGCAGACAGAGCACCACAACGGCGCTGGTGAGCAGGGATATCTGCTGAAACTCCCAGAGCGGCAACTCCCGTTGCCGGGAAATCTGCTGCATCAGACCACTCATAAAGAACAGTACGGCCGTGCCGATCAACGGCTGCGCAACACCACGAATCGCGTGTTTGAATACCGGGGTCGAATACTCCCATTGCTGCTCTCCTTGCAACTTCAGGGCGCAGCGGATGAAAATCGCCGACAGCAAAAAGAGCACCGAGGCGATCGGCACACCGGCCTGTGTGGGCAATAAGGTGATGAAAAAATAGATCACCAGGGCGAGCGCATTGCTGAGCAACACATAGAAATAAAGTGTCCTCAGCTCCAACGTTGCAGAGAGACGGGCCCAGAGCAGGACGAGAAAGACATCGCCGACAGCCAACAGCAGGCTACTGAGCAACAGCCAGGGTAATACCCTGTCGGTGGGCAGGAGTTCGAAAAACTGAAACAACATGCCCATAACCAAAAAACCCATGGTCGCAGCAACACCTGCTACGGTAGCCAAAATCGTCACCGATATCCGCTGTACGAACGATATCAGGCAGGCGATCGACAGATACATGACGCAATGGGTGGCCATACCCACCAACCCGAACAACGTCTGGGTGTCGAGAGCCACTTCTCCGATGGACGAGACGACGGTCGCCGAGTGGATGACCATATAACCGATAACGAGAAACAGCGCATATCCACTGAAATACAGTAGCTTGCGCAGCTCGGCAGTCTTTGTCAGACCGAGTAGATAACCCATGCCTCTCGCCTTCTCTTCTTCCCTATTATTTTGCTCTTCACCTGTTTCGGGTGGGGTGATCTCCCCGTAAAATCGGAGATCTCACCCGCAGTCTGGTGAAGAAACCCCCGATCCTTCTATGTATCGTACATCATAAGGCCGCAGCGCTGCCTTGTCACGGCTTGCAGACAACTCCCCCACAGTGTCGACGCCGGCGCGCAGGGCGGGGCTCGGCCGAAGACCCGAATACGCAAGTTGGAAACACATCGTCATCCGATTAAGGAGGAAGACACCATGAGTGAAAAAGGATTGAGTCGTCGTGCGTTTCTCGGACTGGGTGCCACCGCCGCCGTAGCGGCCGGTGCAACCCTGACGGCCTGCACATCGAAAGCAACCGAAGCAGCGGCAGGCAGCACGGGGGCGGGAGTAAATGCATCCACCACGAGTTCCGGATCGGCACCGGCGTTTTTGACCCCGCCCGCCGTACCCACGAATATCAAAGAGACCCTGGACTGCGACGTCTTGGTGATCGGTCTCGGCTTGTTAAGATGCGCCGCCATCAAGGCCGCCTCCGGAGAGGGCGCCAAGGTCATCGGTATCGACAAGGCCTCGGTGCTTTCCGCCGTATCCATGGCCGGCGACTTCGGTGTCGTCGGATCCAAAATCCAAAAGGAACTGGGCATCGAGTGGGAGGACAAAGGCACCATCGTCAACCAACTGATGAAGGATATGTGCTATCGCCCCACACCGGCGTTTTTCAACTATTGGTACGATCACTCCGGTGAGGACTTTGATTGGTTCATCGAGGGCGCCGATTACGAGGTACTCAAGAGCACGGCCGCCAACCAGGAGACCGATAAGCCCAACTTCATCCGCCCGAAGTGCTTTCCCATGCTTGAGGGCTTCGATTGGAAAACCGAGTTCTATCCGTACTTCCACGGCACCATCACCACCGACCCCAACATGCAGTGGGCGCTCGACGCCGCAGCGGCAGCCGCGGAAAACAAGGGTGCGGAGCTTAAGTTTGCCACCTGGGGCGAGCAGTTGATCGTGGAGAATNNGCGCTTACATCCACGACATTAACGGCAACTACAGCAAGGTCAACGCCAAATCGGTGGTCATCACCACCGGCGACATCGGCGGCAACGCCGACATGCGCGATTACTACGTGCCCTGGGCCAACGAGTTTGCCTGCTACTACACCACCATGGATCCCAACGGCGTGCCGGCCAACACCGGCGACGGCCACCGCATGGCCATCTGGGCCGGTGGCCACATGGAACTCGGACCGCTGGCACCGATTTCCCACCACATGGGCGGTCCGCTCGGCGTGGACAGCTACCTTCAGCTCAACCTCGAAGGCAAGCGGTTTATGAACGAAGATATCCCCGGACAACCCATCGCCGACCAACTCTCGCGTCAGCCCGAATCCAAAGACGAGAAGGAGCGGCAGCGCGGACTTAAATCCTGGCAAATCTTCGACTCGGCCTGGCCCGAGCAGATCGCCCACATGCCCGACGGACACGGCTACGTAAACCACTTCGTTGCCGACGATAAGGTCGATCAGTTCAAGACCGTGCTCTCCGGCTTCGGCTTGGGTTACACCACCAAAGCGATGGTGGAGGAGTCAACCAAGTCCGGTGGCGGCGTTATCGCCAACAGCATCGACGAGTTGGCCGCGGGCATGAAGCTGCCGGTCGCCGAGGTCAAGGCCTCAATCGAGCGTTACAACGAGCTCTGCGCCAAGGGTAAGGATGACGATTTCGGCAAGGACTCGCGTCGTATGTTCCCCGTCGCAAAGCCGCCGTTTTACGCCTACCCCTTTGCCAGCGCGGGCATGCTCGTGCTCATGGGAGGCATCCAGGTAAACAACAAGTTACAGCCGCTGAACGCCGATAACGAGCCCATCGAGGGTCTCTATATTGCAGGTAATGCCCAGGGCGGACGCTATCTGGTCGAGTACCCCATCACCGTTGCCGGCATCTCTTTGGCCACCGCTTTGTCGTTCGGACGCCTGGCGGGCCTCAACGCCACGGGCAAGAATATCGAAGCCTAAACATTTCTCTGCCTTCCATTCCTTTTCTCCCGTCGGTGGCCGACATTCATGTCGGCCACCGACGCGTTTTCGCCCGAAAAAGGAAGGACCCCGTCAAACTGTAGGAAGTGGCGGGGTACTATGAGGAAGGAAGATCCGAGCTGTGTGGCCGTTTGGCCCTCGGTCATTTAGTATTGTAGGTTTCTTTTACGCCCAAGACATGCCCCAAATGAGGTGATTTGCAGGGATTTTTTCCTTTCTTGGAGTATCAATCGCCACTCTTATGCAAATTCTCCGAGCAAAGACAAGACTCGTACGTCGCAGTATAATCCGCCTGATAGGTGAGCAGTTCGGCCTCGAGAGCAGCGTATTCGTCATCGTCGAGCGCCAACTCCCCCAGCGGGTCACCCAAGGTGAGTGACCCTTCTTTAAGCGCTACGAACAACGCATTTTCCGCACGTTGCGCACTTGCGAGTCTGCTTATGTGAAGGTCGGCGTACATACGGAGCACCGCCAGGTTACGCCCCTCCGCCTCCTTATCACCCTTGTCACTTGCAAGCTTCGCCGCTTCGAGTGCCTTTGTTCGTATGGCCTCGTACTCGACGATCTCCGCAGCCGTCCTATCCCGCGCTTCCTTGGCCTGCAAAAGTTCACGGGCCTCGCGGGCCCTTGCAAGCCGGGCGTCCTTCTCCCGGATTACAGGCAACCTCTCGAACAACTCCTCGAGGTGGGCAAAGGCCTGATCGACCTGCTCTTCGGTATAGGGGACTTCCGAACGCGACCGCGCGTCGGTGATGACGTTTTCCAAGGCGCTCTCCTCTTTGCCCGTACCTGTTAAGCCTTCGGGAAGCCCTCGGCCGTCCAACGGTTCTCGGTACCCAGCTTAAGACCGGGCATCGGGTCGCCGGGTTTCATGGCGGGCTCGTAGTCGTCGGCGAGTTGCTTACCCAGGTCGTAACCGAAGGTGATACAACGGCCATGACTGTTGCCGGCCACGTTGATCGGGTAATCGACGGCAAGAACGCTACCGGCGATGTTGCCGGTCACATACAGGCCCTCGATAGGATTACCCTCGGCGTCGAGGCAGCGGAAGTCCTCGTCGCACTTAAGACCCATAGGGATGGTGAGGATCGCCGGGCCGACCTTGGTCGCGTAAAACGGCGCCTTCTTAATCGGGGTGGGGAAGACGTCCTGCTTGAAGAAATCGGTATCGGCCTTTGCGTCGCACAGGGTGTTGTAGCGATCGACGGTCGCCTTAAGGGTGTCGGCCGGCACCTCGATGAGCTTCGCGAGCTCCTCGATGGTGTCCGCCTTCCAGGCAGTCTGAGGGCGCTCCAACAGCTCGGTTGCAGCGCCGGGAGTTTTACCGGCCTCCAACCAACCCTCCATCTGACCACCGAAGTAATCGGCGGCAACCGAGGTGGGCGTACCGAAGGGACGGAAACTGTCCCAGAACATGCCGCCGCCGTAACCGACGGTGTCGGTGATGTCTTGCAGCCAGTTATCGTCGAAAATCGAAAACGCACGTTGCTCGGGCTGGCGTACCATGTTGTTGGACTTACCCTGCACCCAGGTGTCCTCGCAGAAGAAGCGCTCGCCCTTGATGTTGACGAACAAAAACGCGGCATGAAACCAGGTAAATGCCTGCGGATGCATCATGGTCGGAGCTTCGCCGTCGATGAGCTGGGCGCCTGCCCACATGCCCATCTTATGACCCTCGCCGTTGTTGACCGCGGCGCCCTTGTTCCAACCGGACATGACGTTGGTAGGAGTATATTGGCTGCGCTCGATGGGATACGGCAGCGCGATGGGAGCATAGGCCTCCACCATCTCGCGGTCGCCGCCGATGTCACCCGTGGCAAGCACAACGCCCTTGGCGGCATTGATCCGCGCATAAACACCCTCGGCGGTCTCCACGACCGCACCCACGACCTTGCCACCCTCTTTGATGAGTTGAACGGCGGGAGTGTTAAACTTGTACTCCACGCCGGCGGCCAGAGAGTCGTGGTAGAGCACGGTTGCCGGCAAGAACGGATTGTAGTCGAACTTCGGCGTCTCGCCCTCGGCCGTCATCAGAAATGCCATGTGATAACCGGGAACCTCGGCCCAAACGGTGTCTTTGCTGAAGAAGTCGCCCACCATAACACTGGCACCCACGGCATCGACCTTATCCAAGATCCAGTTGGAGGCACGTTCGCTGTCACGGAAGAACTTCGCGAGCAGGGGCTCGTGTACACGACTACCGCACTGGGCCACCCAATGCGCATAAGCATCGGGCTTATCGAACGTTGCGCCCACCCGCTCCATGTAACGCTAGTTGATGGCGCCGAAGCCGCGCTCGCGACCGTTGAACTCCGCGCATTTTTCCACAACCAGCACCTTGGCATTGCTTTCGGCTGCCGAGCAGGCCGTGGCCAACCCCGAGATGCCGGCGCCGATGATCAGGATGTCGGTTTCGATCGTCTCGGCAAATGTGGTGATGGGATCGGGAGCGGTATCCCAGGAATGTCCCGCACCCGCAGACGCCCCGCCCCCGCTCGAACTACCTCCCGCCGCCCTGCCGCCGCTTGCCGCA
>DOMT01000026.1:9423-9599 GCA_003509825.1 Coriobacteriia bacterium | reverse complement strand
GGCCGCCATCGGGGCCGATGTCTGCGAAATATACAGCGATGTGGACGGTGTGTCCACCGCCGACCCGCGCATCATCCCCCGGGCCAAGAAGCTCGACGAGATCAGCTTCGAGGAGATGCTCGAGCTCGCCGCTTCGGGCTCAGGCATCCTACAGATGCGCGCCGTCGAGGTCGCGC
>DOMT01000026.1:6635-9348 GCA_003509825.1 Coriobacteriia bacterium | reverse complement strand
AACTCGGAGGTTAAGGTCACCATCAGAGGGGTGCCCGATCAGGTGGGTATCGCCGCCAACGTCTTCACGGCCATCGCTTTGTCGGGCATCAGTGTCGATATGATCGTGCAAAACATCTCGGAGCACGGGCTTACGGACATCAGCTTCACCTGTCCGATGAACGACCTCGATAAACTGCGTCCCGTTCTCGACGAGCAGGTCGAAAAACTCGGTGCGCGTGAGTATCTGGTGGATGAAACCGTTGCCAAGATATCCCTCGTCGGTGCCGGCATGAAGAGCAATCCGGGTATCGCCGCCAAGATGTTTCAGGTACTGGCCGACAGTGGGGTGAACATCGAGATGATCTCGACCTCCGCAATCCGCGTCAGCGTCGTTATCGACACCCCNNCTGGCCAAAACCGCCATGCAACAGCTGCACACCGCCTTCGGTCTGGATAGCGACCAGGTTTTCGAGGAGACTCAGCTTACGGCGGAGGAGTTGGCCGCCAAAGCCGCCAAAGGGCGCTGAAAACGGAGATATCGCTCCCCTGGAGCCCTACGGGCAACGCTTACGTATGTAAATACGTCTTACTCCCTCATGTGTGGCACGGCTTTGCCGCCTCGGGCCCGGGGTTATCCCGGAGTACGGAGATAAAGGTTCGGGCATGACTTCTGTGGGATATCCACTCCGGCGGTTTGATTAGGGCGACGACGATTCGGACATCGTGGCGGGAGTCCCCGGAGTTCTACTTTTCATCAAGAGTGCAGCCATCAGTGCGACAACCAAAACGGCCGTAGCTGCCAAGCCGGCTTCCATGCCGAAGCTGCCGCCGCTTATCAGATCGGCACCTGCTACGGGCGTAAAGGCGAAGATCGACTCGCTTTGCACCGTCCCGCTTACGTTGATACCGAAGATGCCGCCTTGGGAGAAGTTCCAGGCTGCGTGGATGGCGCCGATGCTCCAGATGTTGCCGCGCTTGACCAAAAAGACGCCGGCAAACAGCCCGAAGAGGATGATATTGACGATGGCGAGTGGGGTTACGCCCGGATTGAAGATGTGAAGCAGCCCGAAGAAGCAGGAGCTGATGACGATCGCCACCGTCAGGCCCTGACGATTGGCGAGCGAGACGAGGAAGTATCCGCGCAGGAGCAGCTCCTCGCTCATGGACTGGATCAGAAAACCCACCAGCAGTAGCAGTATCAACACCATGGAACCACCGGCCAAGCCCGCATAGGTCATGGTGCCGGTCGCCAAGCCGATGGCAACGACTGCGCTAAACATGCATGTACCGATAGCCAATCCCACCAGATACTCCCTAACGGCATGTCCACGCCTGAGCCCCAAGGTGGCTAGCCTGCGCTTTTCGATGAAGCGGCAATACACCAAAACGACGACGATTGCGATGACGGTGGTAAATAGTGAGATGATCATCATCTGAGGCGATTGCATGATCGCTAAGGTAGCCTGCATCAACTCATCCGGGCTCGATGCCGTCTGCCCTGCGCCGAGTGAAGTTCCCATCTGTCGGATGAAGGAGCCGTCGAGCAGCATCATCGGTATTAAAGCGATGCCTGCGATCACCGACTCGGCAACGCCTATCACCAAAAATATCAACACGAAGATCGCTACCTGAATCAGGAGGTCGAGCGCACGGTTCTTGCTACCTACGCGTATCTGCGCGCGGGCTTCCGTTATGAGGGCGGGTGTGGGTAGGTTCGGTCGCATGGCATCCCGTTCGTTTCGTTGTCGGCATCGAAAAATCCATTATAGATCACACTGAAGTGTTTGAAAAATAAGCAAATCTATCGGCGGNNGGCGGGCGGTGGATTTACTTGTTTTCGACGCACCTTAACGAAAAACCGGAGGTGTGCAACCGCAAGGGGAGATGAAACGGCTCGGCATCGCTTTTCACACCCGCATTTGATCGAATTTTAACAATCGCCGGGTTTTACATGGATTTGTCTTTTCGTTGATGCAGTTCAGATACAGCGACCGTATTCTACTTTCCGATCGCAAAAGCCGATTAATAAACGACCTGTATTCAAGGAGGAATAATGAGTAACACACTCGACCGTCGTCAGTTCGTGGCCGGAATGGCCGGTATGGCGGCACTCGGACTGTCCGGACTTCTGGTTGCCTGCTCGAACACGAATGCGCCTGCACCGGCCGCCACCGATGCGAAAACCGCCCCCGCAAGCAAAGACCCCATCACCTTCGTCTTTCTGCCCGATGCCTCTTCTGCGGACATGACCGCTTCGCGCGATGCGGTTGCCGAGGCCATCCAGGCCGCCACCGGGCGTCCTGCGAACATCATGACCACCGTGGACTACAACGTTGCCATCGAGGCCATCACTTCGGGCTCCGCGGCCATGGGTCTGTTCGGTGCCGAGGGCTACACCCGCGCCAACGGCAAGAACAAGAACGTGCAGGCGGTCTTTACCAACAGTGACAAGAACGGCTCGCTCAAACTGGCCATGTACTACAGCCGCATCTGCGTGAAAAGNNGGAGGACGTTGCCGAGTACAAGAGCGGCTCGGGTTACAGCCTCAAGCCGTTGAAGGGTAAATCCTTCAGCTTCGTGTCCGCCACCTCCACCTCCGGCTTCAAGGTTCCCTCGGCCGCCATCGTTAAGGAGTTCGGTCTGGACAGCAACGAGAAGCTGCTTGAGAACGGTGCCTTCTTCAGCGAGGTGCTGCTCGGCGGCTCGCACCAGGGTTCGGTCGTCAACTTGAT
>DOMT01000026.1:0-6630 GCA_003509825.1 Coriobacteriia bacterium | reverse complement strand
CATATGTATCTCGAGCTTCTTTCCGGTGAGGCCAACATGCCGGGTTCGACCTACAAGGTGCGCGATAACGCCGAGGATCCCTTCACCGCCGTGCGTGGCAAGGAGTTCACCATCATCGCCTCCACCCCGGTGCTCAACGCCCCCTTCGTCATCAACACCGATAAGATCAGCGCCGAAGATCGCAAGGCTCTCGTGGAGTACTTCTGCTCCAAAAAGGTGGCAGATGATAAGCGGCTCTTCTCCGATCCCAAAGACAAGAGCGCCAAGGCCCTCTACAAGAAGGAAGGCACCGACACTTGCTTCGTGGCTGTTGAGGACTCCTGGTACGACCCGATCCGCAAACTGAGCTAGACAAAAGATATGTCGAATCAGCAATCAATGGATAAGAGCGATATCCTGCTGGATATCAGCGGCCTTACCAAAAGTTACACAGCGAATAAAACTGCTCTCAGCGATGTAGGGTTTACCCTACATCGCGGTGAGCTGGTGAGTGTCATCGGTCCTTCCGGAGCGGGCAAATCTACTTTACTACGCTGCATCAATCGCATGATCGAGCCCACGTCGGGTAGCATCGTATTCAACGGCACCGAGATAACGGGGCTCAAGCGCAGCAAGCTGAGGGCGGTGCGTCGTAAGATCAGCATGATATTTCAGCACTACAATCTGGTGCATCGTCTGACCACCATCGAAAACGTACTGCACGGCCGCCTGGGTTACAAATCCACCTTAGCCGGCATGCTCGGACGTTACGACGAGGGCGAGAAGATGAAAGCCCTCAACATCTTGGCCCAGCTGGAGATTTTGGAGTACGCCTACGTGCGTACCGACCAGCTTTCGGGCGGTCAGAAGCAGCGTGTGGGCATCGCCCGGGCTTTGGTGCAAGATCCTCTGTTGATGCTTTGCGATGAGCCGATCGCCTCGCTCGATCCTAAGTCCTCGCGCATCATCATGGGGTATCTGCGTGCCATCGTCGATATCTACGGCATCTCGTGCTTGGTGAATCTGCATCAGGTGGACATCGCCAAGGAGTATTCCGATCGCATCATCGCCTTAGGGGCAGGAAAAATGGTATTCGACGGCTCGCCGGATGCCCTTACCGCCGCCACCATCGAGAAGGTCTACGGTATGTCCGCACAGGACAAGGCGATCACTCCGCAGATCCTGCAGGAGCCGATCAATGCTTAGTGTCCTGCTTAAACCCAAATCCGAACGCGACGAAGAAAACAGAAAAATAACGGGGATGGTGGGCGACGAGGCCCTGAAAAAAGCATCCGGGTTCTTTCGTAGACGTTCGCTGGCCATTTTGGTCGTCTCGTTGATTCTGATAACCGTCAACATCATCTCCGGCGGTTTTCTCAAGTTCGACTTCCTGCAAACCGTGATCGATCTGCCCGGCGGCATCGTATGGATGTTTACGAACTTCATACCCTCGGCCCGTTCATTGGAGCGCATGCCCACCATCTTGGACCAACTGCTTTCCACCGTGCTCATCTCCATCGCCGCCAGTTGCTTTGCGGGAATTCTGGCGTTCATCTTAGCGGTCTTGGGTTCGCAATCGGTGGGCATCAAGGGGCCGATGCCGCTGATCGTGCGCGCCATCGCCTCACTCTTTCGTAACATTCCCACCGTCGCCTGGGCTTTGATACTGCTGTTCTCCTTCAAGCAAAGCGAGTTCACGGGCTTTTTGGCCCTGTTTCTCACCAGCTTCGGTTATCTGACGCGTTGCTTTTTGGAGACCATCGACGAAGTCAGCGGCGGGGCCGTGGAGGCGCTTAAGGCCACCGGTGCGAGCTATGGACAACTCATCGCCCAGGCGGTTGTGCCGCTCAGCGCGACTGCGGTGATCAGCTGGATCTTGTATATGATCGAGACCAATGTGCGTGATGCCACGCTGATCGGCATACTTACCGGTACGGGCATCGGATTTGTCTTCGACATGTTTTACAAGAGCTTTCGTTACGACATCGCCGCCATGGTCATTCTCTGTATCGTGGTGGTGGTTGTGGCGCTGGAGATGCTCTCGAACTATATACGGCGGGTGATCATGTGAGCGAGGATATGCAGCGACCGCAGTTTCCGCTCACCCAGGTGATCGAGCCTGTGGTGGCGGAGAATCTGGCGGGCGAACCGTCAATGCTTGGCCATGTGAATGACGAGCGGATGGAGCGCATCATACAGCGTGATCGCAAGGGAGCCGTGAGAGTGCGGGTGTTTTCCCGCCCCAACACGATCATCGCCGTCACCATGTTGGTTTTGGCCGTGCTCACCGTGTTTACCATGATAACCATGGATTACGGTAAGGCGAATTTCCTCAAAGCCGTACCTGCCGCCTTCGGTGACTTCTTCACGATGATGACCCAGCCGAACCTCGGCGTGCACTTTACCTTCGCGGGTATCCTCGAAGGGCTTTTCGTGTCGTTGGCACTTTCGGTGCTCACCACATTCATCGGGGCGGTGATGGCGTTCGTGCTCGGTCTGTTTGCGGCCGCCAATCTCTCCAGCCGCATCATCAGTAACGCCATCAAGGCGGTGATGTCGTTTTTCCGTGCGGTACCGACGATTCTGTGGGTCTTGGTGTTTACCGTCGCCATCGGCCTCGGGCCCGAAGCGGCCGTCTGCGGACTCTTGTTTCACACCGTCGCCTATCTGGTAAAGGCGTATTCCGAGCGTTTCGAGGAGATCGACGGTGCCGTTATCGAGGCTTTGCGGGCCGCCGGGGCATCGTGGTGGCAGATCGTCTTTCAGGCCGTGGTGCCGCAGACTGCCAGCGAGCTGCTCAGTTGGACCTTCATCCGCTTCGAGATCAATTTCGTCAACGCGGTGGCGGTTGGAGCCGTGGCCGGAGCGGGCGGCATCGGATACCAGCTCTACATGGCGGGCAGTTTCTACCACAACATCCACGAGGTGGGCTTTATCGTCTACGCCTGTCTTCTGGTTGCCGTGGTGCTTGAGATTCTGGCCACCGCCTTACGCAGAAAATACATAGGAGGATGAACTTGGAACTATCACGCAAGAGGCGCACCCGCATCCTCGTAGACGGCGATCCCGCCGTAGGACAAAGGATGTGCGCCGAGATCGAGTCGTTGTGCAAGGTCAATCTGATCAAGGGCCCCCACGAGGTTTTGGTGATGAACAAGGTGCGGGAAAGCGCCAAGAACAGCCTGTTTTACTTAGGTGAGGCTCTGCTCACCGAATGCAAGGTCAGCCTGACGGTAAAAGACGGCAATGATGACGACACGAATGAAAGCGGCATCGGCATCGGTTTGATTCTCGGAGGGGAGCGAGACCGGGCCTACGAACTGGCGGTGATCGACGCCGCCTTCGGCTTGGATGAGGCTTTACCTGGACATGTCGAGTGGATCGAGACATTGATCAACGAGGAAAAACGCCTTGAGGACGTACGGGAAAAGGATCGTGAGCGGCTTGCAGCGACGCGCGTCGACTTCAGCACCATGATCACCGACGAGGATCCGAAAGGAGTTGCGAAATGAAGGCAGGGAGAGAATTGACGACTCCTACGGTTTCGCCCAGGGATTTTAACCCCGACACCCATACGCAGGAGCTGTTTGTAACCCAGAAGGCCTTTCGCGCGGTCATGGACGCCATGGCGCGCCCCGGAGCACTTCGCGAGTTGCCGGCGATGTATCTACCCACCTTGGATAATCCGTTTTTGGAGAGCATCACCGTGATGCTTCTGGATAGTCGCACGCGCTTTAACGTCGAGGGCCCCTCTTCGGTAGCGATGCAAGATGCGATAAGCGCCCGCTGTTATGCGGTACCTGCAAGTCTTGAGGAGGCCGACTTCGCCCTTATCACGGCTGAAGCCGATACCGCCGCTGCCACGCAGGCCCTGCTTTCACTTAAAGGCGGAAGCGCCCTCTCGCCCGAGCTCGGTGCGACGGCCATCATCACCTGCCGGTCGTTGACCGACGGTGACACGCAGGTAAAGGTCAGTGGTCCGGGGGTCGAAAGCGAACATCGCTTCACCCTCGCAGGGCAAGACTCTTGGTGGATCGAGGCTCGCGNNAGTGACGGGTTTCCCGTGGGTATCGATCTGCTGCTCGTCGACGAGCAGGGTAAAGTGGTGGCTCTGCCGCGCACGGCCGTGATCGAACGATCCGTTATCTCCGAAGGGGAGGTGCTCTAGATGGCATACGTTGCGGTAAGTGGTGGTGAGGAGGCGATCGAGGCGGGCCTGGAGTTGCTCAGGCAGCGTCGTTATGCTCCCGAGAGCGCCCTTGAAATCGCCACCGTGGTTGCGGCTTTACCCGAAGCGGTGGATCAGGTGATGAGCGAAAGCTCGCTGTACGATCGTGATCTCGCCGCCTTGGCACTCAAGCAGGCTTCCGGCTCGCTTGAGGAGGCGGTGTTCATACTACGCGCCTTTCGGTCCACTTTGGAGCGTCCCTATACTTCACGCACCATCGAGACCGCCGATATGTGTGTGGAGCGGCGCATCTCGGCGGCGTTTAAAGACATCCCCGGCGGTCAGGTTTTGGGATTGACCCGGGATTACAGTCATCGGCTGCTCGACTTCGAGCAGGACACCCGGGAGGCGCAAACGCAGGCCGGACCGCTCAAAGACAAAAGCGGTTTTCAGCCGATGCCCAAGGTGTCGGAGTACCTGGTGTCCCAGGGGCTCATGGAGGAGCCGGCCTGCGACGACAGTCTGCCGGGGGACTTGACCATGGAGGCTCTGAGTTTTCCGGCGCCGCGCAGCATCCGCCTTCAGGCACTCACCCGCGGCATGTCCCAGGCGGTGATGGCGCTCGGTTACGCGGCGATCAGAGGCTTCGGCCCCACGCACCCCACCGTCGGTGAACTCAGATACGGCAGCCTGGACATCCTGATCGACCATCCGTTCAAGGCCGGTAGCGAAGACGATGCCTACTACGTGGGCGCGATAGAGGTAACCGAGGTGGAGAGTCTGTTTTCCATCGAAAGCACGTCCGCATCAGGCGTTGCGAACGGCGATTTGCCGCTCGATCCGGTTTCGGATCCCGGGGCGGACGATCACGAGTTGGAGTTCGGNNGCCATGAGCGTGCTCGATTTCTGCCTGATGAATGAGGATACGCGTTATCCCACCCAGGACGAGGAATTCGTGCTCTACCATATCGACGGCATCGAGGCCACCGGCTTCATCTCGCACCTCAAGCTGCCGCATTATGTCACTTTTCAATCGAAGCTCAACAGTACACGACAGACGCGGCGATCCGTCGGGGTCGAGGAGGTCAAAGATGCGTCAACTCTATATATTCGCGTTCTTCGACGAAGGTTCGAAGCGCGAAATCCGCCGGGCCATTCTCAAAGGCATCGCCATTCCCGGGTACCAGGTGCCGTTTGCATCCAGAGAGATGCCCATCGGGCGTGGATGGGGCACCGGCGGCCTTCAGATCACCTTGGCGATCATCGGTCCGGACGACACGCTCAAAGTCATCGACCAGGGCCATGACGGCAGTGTGAACGCGGTCAACATCAAAAAACTCATCGTGGCCACCACGGGTGTGGATATCACGGACGACAGCGCCGAGGCCGATGTGATCCAGTCGCGCCACCGGATTCCGGAGGTACCGCTGAGCGAGGATCAGGTTCTGGTGCTGCAGGTGCCGACCCCCGAGCCACTGCGCTACATCGAGCCGCGCGAACAGGTCACCAGGCGGCTCCATGCCGAGGCGGACTACACCGGTGCCTGGCTCGAGCTCTTCGAGCAGATAACGCGCTACGGCACGGCGACTACCGGTGCCGATCACCCCGTGATGGTAAACGACCGCTACGTGATGGCGCCGTCGCCGATTCCGCGCTTCGACAACCACAAGCTGGACTTCTCCCGCAACCTGACTTTACTCGGAGCGGGGCGCGAGAAGAAGATTTACGCGATCCCGCCCTATACGGAGNNACCTCCGTCAAATCCCTGGATTTCGACGACTATCCGTTTGCCGCCGAGAACTTCGACGGCCTGAGCTGCCGCCTTTGCGGAGCTACGGGAGTGTATCTGGACGAGCTGGTGGATCCCGAGACCGGCGCGGTGTATCACCAGTGCAACGACACCGGTTTTTGTGCCGGTCGTCTTGCCGGCGATGAAGTGGAGGTGTGCGCGTGAGCACGGTAACCGATATCGATAGAGAAGCCCCCTTGCTTTCCGTAAACGGACTCTCGCGCCGTTATGGGGCGGGTTGTGAATACTGCGCGGATCACGACGCCGTTTTGGAGCGCAACTATTGTCCGCGCTGCGGCACCGTTCACGCTTTGCGTGACGTGTCACTGGATGTCTATCCGGGCGAGATCGTCGGCATCGTCGGTGAGAGCGGCAGCGGTAAATCCACCTTGATGCAGTGTATCTGCTTCGACCAGGAGGCGAGTGCGGGCAGTGTGACCACCGCCTTGGTGGAGGAGGGCGAGACTAATCTGCTTGGCGTTTCGCCCCAACACAAGCGCTTCATCCGCAATACGATCTTCGGCATGGTCTATCAAAATCCCTGGTTGGGGTTGCGCATGGACTTCAGCGCGCTTTCCAATATCGCCGAGCAGATGATCGCCTCGGGTAACCGCAATGTCGGCGAGATGCGAAAGCGCGCCTATCATCTGCTGGAGCAGGTGAACATTCCCGCCCGCCGTGCCGTCGATCCGCC
>DOMT01000114.1 GCA_003509825.1 Coriobacteriia bacterium | reverse complement strand
CCCGCATAACGTTACTCGCTCCTCAGCGCTTCCACCGGGTCTCTGCGCGATGCCGCCGATGACGGTATCAAGCCCGAGACGAAGGTCAGAGCACAGGATATGACAACGAGCGCCAACGCGGGCTGCCAGGGCAGCACGGCGATCCCTTGGATGGCGGTTATGTTGGCCACTATGAGATTTGNNCCAAAATGCCCGCAGTCAAACCGATCAGCAAAGTCTCGGCGTTAAATACGTTACCGATGTCGCTTTTGCGCGCCCCGATGGCACGCAGGATGCCGATCTCCTTTTTGCGCTCCAGCACCGAGATATACGTGATGACACCGATCATGATCGAAGACACGATCAGCGAAATGGCAACGAAGGCAACGAGTACCCAACTGATGTACTTGATGATCTCGGTCACCGATGACATCAGCACTCCGACGAAGTCGGTATAGGTGATGATCTTGTCCTCGTCCTCGGCCTCCTGCATCCTCAAATTGTAGTCGTCCAAAATCTCGATGACGCTTTGCTTGCTGGCGAAGTCGATAGGATAGATGCTGATACCCGAGGGCTTTGTGCGGTCTGCATAGCCCAGCTTACGCAGATTGCCGTCGTAGGTGTTCGTCTCGCCCGACATCATGGTCATGACCAGCTGCGAAAGCTCGTCCTCATCCACATTGAACTGAAAGGCGTTGGCAAAGGCCTCCTGGTCGAAGCTGATGGCACCGGCGAGGTTGCCGGCCATCGACGACATCGTCCTGGTTAAAGCGCTCTGTATCTGCGACATCATAGATGTCATTACCTGCTGCACATAACCTGCCATCAGCTGCTGCATGTAGTTGCCGATACCGGTCTGCACTTCCTCGGTGAGCCCTTGAACGTCGACGCTTTGCAGCTGCGTTGCCAGCAGTGCCTGCGCCTCGGGAGTAACAAACCAAGTTTGGAAGCCGTCGACGATCTGCTCGGGGGTTATCCAGCCGTTACCCACGGCGTATTGTAGATAGCTCGTGAGCATAACCGTGGCGATGCGCCGCATGTCTTCTTCGGGCACGTCGACCTNNCTCCGGTGAGCATATCCTGGATGCTGACCTGCGGCATGGTCGGCAGACTGCTCGCAAGCGTGGCGGGATTGAGCGCGCTCGAGATATCGAGGTTCAGCATCGATTGATCGAACTTGATGGCATTGCCCATGGCGCTTTCATCAACGGTGAAGAGACTGTTCATGTCGAAGGCGCTCGCACTACTCTCCGCCTTTTCCTCCTCGAAGGTCTTGCCGGTGATGACGTTGCGATCCCGGTTGGCGATCTGACTCTTAACGGCCTCGGACTCGGTAGCCACGTCCATCAGGTAATAGGACAGATCGGCGGTGTAGTAGAGCCCCGCCGTCATCGAGGTCGCCGCGGCATCGGGGTTGGCCTGCACGATGCCCGAGATGGTGAGGGTCATGCCGTCGTTGACGATCTGCTTCATGTAATCCATGTCGCTGCTGCGATCGGTCCAAATGCCGTAAACCTCGTCGTAGGTATAAAAATCCTTTGCAGGAACCACCTTGAAGGTGACGTCGAGTATCTGCTGCGTCCTGAAAGTCATCCTGTCTTCCGGCGTTACGATCTCCTCGTCGTTTTGAAACGCCGTGAGCATATCCTCAAGCTCGTCGGGGTCACGCAGACCCATCAGATAGAGCAGGTAGTCGCTGATACCGCCGCTTCTGCTGAGCACCAAAACCAACTCCGACTTGTCGTCGGGCCACTCGCCGGCCACCAGATCGTACTGCCCTTTGAGCAGGTCGGTGTCTTCGATCATCTGCGCAAACATCGTCGTATTCACACCGAGAGAGCTATAAGCGCTGGTAGCCGCGCTCATTCCCATCGAGGTGGTAAGAAAATCCGGGTTAACCTGCCAGATCTTTTCAGAGGTGTCGGAGGCAAAAATCTGCGGAGTGAGGTTGTAGGTATNNCTGTGGTGTGAGATTATAGGTATACTCGATGGTGTTGACGTATTGCTGTATCCCGCCACCGTCTTCGTCGAAGTAGGTCTTGAGGGCGGCAAGATCGTTTTGCCTGATGCTGGAGAAGGTATTGGCTACCATCTTGGTCTCGGTAATCAGGGTCTCCTGCTCCTCGCCCTCGGCACCCGAGGAATCCGAACCTGCATCCGAGGAGCTCTCATCGGAACCCCCACCGCCGACACCGCCGATGGACACCGAAATCATCGAAGCCAAATCCACACCGCTACTCGAAATCTCCAGAGGATAAAGCGACAGCGTGTCCTCCTCAACGCCCTTGATGTAGTTGTTTACGCCATTGGCCAGCGCGAGAATGGCCGCAATGCCGATGATGCCGATGGAGCCCGCAAAAGCGGTCATGAAGGTACGGCCCTTTTTGGTGAGCAGATTAGTAAATGACAAGGCCAGCGCCGTGGCGAAGCCCATGGCGGTTTTGCGGATGGACTTTTTCTCCTCACTCAGATTGGCCTGGGTGGGAAAGAACGGGTTGGTGTCGGAGACGACCTTACCGTCGTGCAGCTTGATGATCCTGTTGGCATATTTATCGGCCAACTCGGGGTTGTGGGTGACCATCACCACCAGGCGATTCTTGGCGATCTCGGTGAGCAGCGCCATGATCTGCACGCTGGTCTTGGAGTCGAGCGCGCCCGTGGGCTCGTCCGCCAAAACGATGTCGGGATCGTTGATGAGCGCGCGGGCGATGGCAACGCGCTGCATCTGCCCGCCCGAAAGCTGGGTGGGCTTTTTATGGATGTGATCCTTGAGCCCCACTTCCTCCAAAGCCTTGGTAGCCCGCTCCTCGCGCTCGGTCTTTGAAACACCCGAAAGCGTGAGCGCCAACTCGACGTTGGCCAAAACGCTCTGATGCGGAATGAGGTAGTAGTTTTGGAACACGAAGCCGATACGGTTGTTGCGATAGGTGTCCCAATCGCGGTCTCGGTATTGGGTGGTGGAGATGCCGTCGATGATCAGGTCGCCGGAGGTGTAGTGGTCGAGACCGCCGACGATGTTGAGCATCGTTGTCTTGCCTGAACCCGACGGCCCGAGCACGGCCACGAACTCGTTGTCGCGAAACGCGATGCTGACCCCATCCAGCGCAATCTGCTCAAAGCTGGCAGTCTTGTAAGTCTTTTTTAACTCGTGGAGTTGTAGCATTCTCCTACCCTTCCGGATCAAATTGCTGCCGGTGGTTCCCCATCGCGCCCGGCAGCGCTGTTTTCTCCCCGGCTACCGGCTATTATGGATAAAGTATAGGTTAAATCCGCAGGATTTCGCTGGAATTAGTCATTTGTCATCAGATAGTTGCCCACAATCTAGTTTGTGGAATTTCCCGTGTTCCAGCAGCTCCGGTCGGACGAAAAAGAGCCGCCCTGTCATAACACGGACGGCTCTTTTTGCAAACGATCATGCTTCCGGGTTTTGAGACCCCTTATGCGGTCGCACCCAATCCAGATAGGCCGACGCCTCCTCCGCGTCCAGATCGCGCAGCGTGGTCTTGGTACCGGTTACACCGGCTGCGGTGACGGCGGTGATGTTTGCCACCTTGGACATCTTTTGGATGGGGTTTTGATGGGTGCGCGCCCATTGGATCTTGTTGCGCGGGATGATGGTGGTCACCCGTCCGTAGAAACCCTGACGGATCAAAAGCATCGTCTTGTTATAACTGTAGGCGGCGTTTTTATACCAGAAGATCGCGCCGATGCTACGCCCGATGATAATGAGCACCAAAATAGTCCATAGCAGCGCTATGATCCAGCCGGTGAAGGGATCGAAGGCCGGCGGAGTCGGAATCACCTGCAACACGATAGTCGCCACCAGAGCAAAGACCGCATAGGGTATCGCGGTGAGAACGGTATGACGATTCACCACGCGCCTGAAGGCGACTTTGGGCAACGTCTTGTATTCGGAGGGCTGGGGGCGCTCGTCGAACTCGGGTAGGAGCTGAGCCAAAATCCCGTCGATGCGATCCATCTTCACAAAAGGATGTACGACCAAGCCGGTGGGTATCTGCGCTGCATTTTGCTGCTGCTCGGGTGTCATCGAATCGATGGTGAGCAGCTTGAGCTGCCCGTAACCGATGAGGCGGCGGATGAAGCCCTGGGTTATCTCCACCGATTGCACGCGGGTGATGGCAACACCGCGGGACTGACGCGAGATCAGCCCGCGCTCGACCTCGATGCGACCACCCCTGCGGCGTGCCTTGAAGCCGCCGTAGGAGAGCGCCGTATTGAGGATGCCCAACACGAAGGTGATGATGAAGACAACGAATATCGCATCGATCAGCACCGGGACGAAGTTGGAACGCAGCGCCGATTCCACCGCCATCTCCAAAGGCGCGCTGAGCCCGAGTAGGCCCGCAAACTGGGGAACCTGTGTGGCAAAACCGG
>DOMT01000126.1:1931-3136 GCA_003509825.1 Coriobacteriia bacterium | reverse complement strand
CACCCGAACAGCGTCGTCGCCCGACGAAACGGCAGGTGCGGGATATTTCCACCCTTTAAACCGACTGCCATTTCTTGTTATGCAGCTTTATCGATAACACGACACATTTATACACTGATAAGTGAGGCATCATCCGGGTGACTCTTGAAAACCCCGATCCCATGCAGCACAGAGGGAGAAACGTAGGGTTTGAGAAGGCAAAGGATGGTCTGCTCGGACTGAGCTGAAGAGAGATGATGCAGTGAGCAGGGATTTTTTAAATCGACNNAGATGATGCGCTGAGCAGGGATTTTTTAAATTGACGGTCGAAAAGGTGCCATGCATAGAATCCAAATCCTACGTTTCTCCCTTTTTGATGTACGGCCCTCGGGTTCTCGCACGGCCACCCTGCGACAGGCCCACCCGGACGAAATACCGGAGGCGACCCCCCTTACTGCGGTGCGGGATCGGTAGCTTTCTTTTTCCTGTAGCGGCTCCCCACTCCCCGAATCTTGGCCCACAGCCCCACCACCAGCAATCCCGCTGCCACGAACAGTATCGCAGTTCCGATCGATAGAGCCTTCATCGAGCCTGAAACCGACGCTACCGGCACCAGCGGGGCGAATGCCGACACCAATACGGCTACGTCCCACAGACCGCCTCCAAGCGTCATGCAGAGCAGAAAGAGTGGCACGAACAGCCAAGAGGTGACCTGCCTGCCGACGAATTGTGTGAGCAGGGCGGCGAGCAGGGAGACGTAGAGTGCGATCGCCACGAAGCCCAGGCAGGCGGAGACATTTACTCCTACCCCTGAAAGCAGCGAGGTGAAGACGAAAAACAACGCGATCACGACCGCCCAAACCAGCCACACGACCAAAAGCGACAAGGCCATATCGGTAGCATAAACACGCCGACCTCGAGCCATGAGGCGCTTATCGCTACGAGTGGGAACCATCAGTGCGCTATGCAGAAAGGCCAGCAGGATGAGTAG
This sequence comes from Coriobacteriia bacterium, assembly GCA_003509825.1. Taxonomy (GTDB): domain Bacteria; phylum Actinomycetota; class Coriobacteriia; order Coriobacteriales; family UBA8131; genus UBA8131. The sequence continues at coordinate 2,166 of DOMT01000126.1, read as the reverse complement.
GGCCGACACCCCGTAGACGGGACTTGTCGGCGAGGCATCCGCTTGCAGCGCAGGGCCCTCATGCACCACATCGAGCAGGTCGGCGGTCCGCCCGTCACCGATAGTCAACGGACTCGCACCCATCTCCTCCAAACCTGCCGCGAGCAACTGTCGGGCCTTCAACTGCACCACGACACCGGCGATCTGCTCGGTGACGTAGCCGTAGTTGGTCACTCCCGGTGCGGGATGGTATTCG
>DOMT01000126.1:0-1915 GCA_003509825.1 Coriobacteriia bacterium | reverse complement strand
CCCCTGCACCCTGTAGCGCTGAAACACCGCCTCGACATCGAGCATGGGTTCGACCTCGAACACTTCGAGCCGGGTGTCTTGCCCGAGCCCACCGAGCCCGGCCACTAACTCATCGGAGACTGCATCCGCTCCCCGTTGCTGCACCGCCAATGCCATCGTCGGCGCCCGATCCGCCAAAGCCTGGGAGCTCGCCTGACCCAATGCCAGCTGCATGATCAGCACGAGCGCGAACAGCGGCAGCAGATGAAGCTGCGTTTTAAGTTTAAGCAGGAAGCGTCCACTCACAGTACCCGCCTCCACTCCAGATAATAGAGCGCGCAGGCAAGGGCGAACGGCACGATAAACAAGACGAGCTGCACTACATCGAGCGATCCACCCAAACTCCAGGTAACGAGCTGATGAGAGAGCCAAGTCGGGTTGAACAGCCGTAGGTCGGACAACATCAGCTCCGTCGGATAAAACCCGCCACCGACAAACAGCAGCAGAAACATCAACGCCAAGCACCCGAGCAAGGTGCGGGTCGTTGCCACCGACACCTGTCCGCGAAAACCGCTGAACAACAGGTAAAAAACCGTGAGTATGAGTGAGAGTATCACCGATGATAAGACAAGCGCCGCAGACGACGCCCCCTCCCCTACGAAGGCGACGACGAGCGCCAAAACCAAGCCGAGCACCAAAGCGATGGAGGCCGAAAGCAGCAGCTGCGACAGCAACAGGTGACGAAAGCGCACTCCTTTGTGATACAGGTGACGAACGTAACCGCTCGCATACTGCCGCGCCGCAATCACGGCCACGAAAAACGAGCCGATCGACACCGTTGAAAACAGCAGCAGGGTGAGTGCCTGGGTGAGCAGCGGCGGCGTGGACGAGGGTATCTCCACACTGTTCATGCGGGAAAACGCCTGCCCGATCAAAGCCATGCCGAAGCTGTTGACGGCCACATCGCGCTCGGCGGCAGGTGCGATGAAATCACGCGAGGCCTGCGCATAGATCAGCGCGTAGTTTTGCAGCTCGTCGAGGGTCTCCACCACCTCGTCGGTCACCGAATACACCGCCGGCCCGAGCACCGGGTCGTTCGCCTCAACCGTTATGCTCGCGTGCCCGCCATACACCAAAACGTCGAGCGTGTTTTCGGGCAGCGTGAGTATCGCGTCCACCTCACCTGCGGCCAACAGCTCCTTTGCAGCGGCTGCGGTTACCAGATGCGTCTCATCAAGCACGCTGACCCCACCGAGCCCCGTGTTCAGATTGCGGATGAAAGCATCGTCTTGTTCGCCATTGCCATACACGATGGCCAGCGATATCTTGGGAATGTCGTTTGCGGTAAAGAGTTTTGCAGGNNAATCAACATCGCCAGGGCGCGCACCACAACCTTGAGACCCGCCACATAAAGCGTGATGCTTTGCGACAGGCCCCTCACAGTGCCGTGATTTCCGCGCTCGGCAGACCGATGACCCGCTCACACAGTCCGGCAAAATCGTCGCGGTTATGCGAGACCATGACGAGTGTGGCGCCGCGCTGTTTTTCGGCGAGCAGCACGTGGCGGGTTTGCTCCACGGCATGCTCGTCCAGATAGTTGAAGGCCTCGTCCAGTAAAAGTACCTGCGGCGCGCCGAATAAGGCGGCGGCGATCGACAGCTTACCACGCATGCCCGACGATCCTTTGGAGTAGCGTTTCTTCCAAAACGGCAGAATCTCCAAACGTGCGGCGAGCAACTCCACCTGTGCTTTCGCCTCCTCACCCTTAAGGCCGCTCAGGTAGGCTTCGAGCAACAGATTGTCTTTGAAGCTCAGATGTTCCTGAAAGCCGGGGTGCTGCATCACATAGCCGACGGAGCCGCTCACCTGCACGGAGCCCCCGGTGGGTTTCTCCAGGCCGGCGATGATATCCAAAAGAGTGGTTTTGCCGCTGCCG
>DOMT01000090.1 GCA_003509825.1 Coriobacteriia bacterium | reverse complement strand
CCGGACTCATCGGTGCCCTGGTAGTGGGCGTTGCCTTCGCCAAAGGCCTCTCCTGGGCAACGGGCCTGCCGCTGATCCGCGTAAACCATCTGGAAGGGCACATCTACGCCAATCGCTTTGTGGGCGATACGGCTGTCGGAATCGCAACGCCTCCGTCTTTCACAAACGTCCCCGCAGATTTCCACTTGCGAGGGGACGGCAAAGACCTNNCTTACCCCCGCTGCCATGCCGGTTGTAGCGGCAGAATCTCGCCTATCGGGAAGTAGCGAGGAAAGCAAGAGTAATGGGAGCCCGCAAACAAAGGACAACGCTTCCGGTTCCACCGACAGCGCGCTGACCCCCCCGTTCGTCATCGCGTTGCTCAGCGGCGGGCACACCATGTTGGTGCATGTTCGCGGCTGGGGCGACTACCGGATACTCGGTCAGTCACTCGACGATGCGGTGGGGGAGACCTTCGACAAGGTTGCCAAGGCCCTGGGCCTGGGCTACCCCGGTGGCCCGATCATCTCCAATCTTGCAGCTCAGGGCGATGCCAAAGCCATACGCTTCCCGCGCGCGTTGCTCCACAGTCACGACTACATGTTCTCGCTGTCCGGCCTTAAGACCGCGGTCATCACCTACATCCGCAACGAGCAGGCGGCCGGCAACGAACTCAACATCCATGACGTTGCCGCTTCATTNNACTTCATTCCAGCAGGCGGTTATCGATGTCCAGGTGGACAAGGCACTTGCCGCTCTCGAGGAAACCGGCTGTACCACCTTTTGCATGGGCGGAGGAGTGGCGGCCAACAAGATGCTGCGCGAGGCCTATAGGTCAGTCATGGAGGCGAAGGGCATCCGGGTCGTTCACCCACCCACAAACGCCTGCACCGACAACGCCGCCATGATCGCCTTAGTGGCGATCGATCGCCACCGGGCAAAAAACTTCATGTCCCCCGACGGCGACGCCCACGCCCAAGCAGACCTGGAGCAAGCGTACTGACGGGTGGGGAGCAGGTGCCCGTTTAGAATTTCTCCCTCTCCACACCCTCTGCGTCCCAGGCTATGAGCGTTACCGTGTCGCCGGGGTGGATTTTGGTCCAGCCGTGGGGGGTTACCGAGGCGCCGTCCTCCTTCACTACGTTTACTATCAGGGAGTTTTCGGGCAGCTCCAGATCTTTTATGAGCTTGTTCGCCCATGGGTCGCGACGGTCGATGATGCGCTCCGAGAGCTGAGCGTCTTCGTCTTCGGTGTAAGCTTCGCCGGTCATGACCAGGATGTCGTCGGCTTCGATCACGGTGTTGCCGTTGGGAGCCACCGTGCTGTCTCCGCGTTTGATGAGTACGATCAGGCTCTCCTGCCCGATGGCCAGATCTTTGAGCGCGCGCCCCACCCAGATGTGGCCGGGGGTCATCTTCATTTTGAGAAACGCCTGCTCCGAGCGCTCCTGAAAGTCTGTGAAGGAACGCATGACGTCGGTCTCCGTATCGAACATGTCCAGGCGCCGGGCAACCTGCTCGACGAAGGTTCCCTGAACGGCGATGGAAAACAGCGCAGTGAGCAAAACGATGGAGAAGAGGTCGTTTTGCACCGTCACGGCACTTACGGCCATCAGGGCAAACACCAATGAGGAGGCTCCGCGCATGCCCACCCACGAGATCAGCAACCCTTGCCTGACGGGGTTTCTGTGCGGCAGATAGATGGAGAAAACAGCGAGTGGTCGGGCGATCAGCAAAATGAAGACGAAAAGCAGGACCGAAGGCAGCAATACGTTCCAAAGCGAGACGGCGTTGGAGAGCAGGCCCAGCAAAAAGAACACGATGATCTGTGCAAACCAGTCCACACTGTCAAAGAAGTGCACCAGGTTAACCCGATTGGGGATGTTGGAGTTGCCCATGATGATGCCGCAGAGAAACGCCGCCAGGTAGCCGTTGCCGCCGAGCTGTGTGGAGAGCGCGTAGCTCAAAACCGCGATGGCGAAGACGAAGACGAGGTCCATGCCGGCGGGAAAATGCTTGGCGGAGCGCTTGAGAAAGGGGATGGCCAGCAGCGGAATACCCACGCCCACCACGATTCCCACACCCAGTTGCTGCACCAAAAGCAGCGGCACGTCGCTTACGGGGCCGCCCTGCATCAGTAAAATGGCGATGAGGGTGAGCAGGTAGGCGGTGGGGTCGTTGCTTCCGCTTTCCAGCTCAAGAGCGCTCACGGAGTTGTGCTTAAGGTTGAGTTTCTTCGTGCGTAGCAGCGAGAAGAGGGCGGCGGCATCGGTGCAACTTATCACCGCTCCGAGCAAAAAACTCTCCGCTAAGGGAAAGCCGAAGGCGAAAAACGCGAAAACCGTCACCGCGGCTGCCGTGATGCATACGCCGAGCGTGGAGAGCAGCACGCCTTTGACGGCCACCGGTCGTGCCGTCTTCCAGCTGGTACCGAAGCCGCCGTAAAACATGACGAAGATCAACGCCGCCATACCGACGTTCTCGGCATTGGAGGCGCTGATGAGTTCCTGGTCGATCGGCAGGGCGCCGGCGATGATGCCGAGCACCAAAAAGATCAGCAACGACGGTATGCCGAAGCGGTGGATGAACTGCCCGAATGCTATGCATAAGAGCAGGATGGCGGCACCTATGATCAGGGCGGCAGTCAAAAGAGGGCCTTTCGGTTTAACGAGCGCCGTTGCGTTATAATGTTTTCGTACCTGTGACCGGGGGGATCACCGGTTTATTGCTCGTGCTTCGGCGCAATCCGTTGCAAAGGCAATACATCGGCACTTCCAGGTAGTATATATAATTCTAACTGATGCTTGGGAGATATGCTTTCATTCGAACACGTAACTTATCGCTATCCGGGCGCGGAAGATCTTGCTCTCGATGATGTCTCGATCACCGTGGCTCCGGGTGAGCACGTCGTTTTGCTGGGCGCCAACGGCTCCGGTAAGTCGACGATCGCCAAGCTGGCCAACGGCATACTGTTACCCACCGAAGGAACGGTAAAGGTCAACGATCTCATAACGACCGAGAAGTCCACCTTAAGGGCGCTGCGTTCCCAGATCGGCGTTGTGGTGCAAGACCCCGACAACCAGATCGTCAGCACCACGGTCTTTGACGAACTCGCCTTCGGGCCCGAGAACCTGGGGTTGGAACGCGAGGACATCGTCAATCGCGTCGAGCGGGCCATCACCGCGCTCGGGCTGGAGGGCTTCGAGACCCGCGACCCCAATGCGCTCAGCGGTGGCGAGAAGCAACGCGTGGTCATCGCCGGCATGATCGCCATGAACCCCACCTATCTGGTGTTGGACGAACCCACTTCGCGCCTCGACCGTACGGGGCGCGCCGAGGTGCGCAACGCCATCAACAATCTTAACGCCGGCGGGCACGGTATTTTGCATATCACCCATGACCTGACGTTTTGCCGGGAGGCACACAAGGTGCTGGTGCTCAAAGACGGACGTCTGGTGTTTGCCGGAAACCCCGGTGCGCTGCTCAACAACGAGCCGCTGCTCATCGCCTTTGGACTCAAGGCCGATATGGCTTTGCAGGCGGGTGGAGCTGCGCAGAGCAAGACGCTTCTCGACACCTTGCGCCCGGTTACGGCACCCAACAGGCGCGGTAGCAGGGGCGGCGTCTTTCCCTCACTCTACCTCAACAACGTGCACTTCACCTACGGACAAAATACGGCCGTGGAGCACCAGGTGCTCAAGGGCATCAACCTCACCATCGATCCGGGCAGCTATACGCTGATCTCGGGGCAGACAGGCAGCGGCAAATCGACGCTTTTGCGTGTTATGGCAGGGCTTTTGGAGCCCCACATGGGCAAGGCGACGTTTTCCGATGGCTCGAAGATATTTCCGAGTGCGGTAGGCATCGTTTTTCAAAACCCCGAGAGCCAGATATTCGCCCAGAGTGTGGAGGATGAGATCGCCTTCGGCCCCGGTAACCTCGGGCTCACGCCCACCAAGGAGATCCGCGCCAACGTGGTGCGCGNNCGCTGGACGCGGTGGGGTTGGACGCCAAGGCGTTTTTCTCGCGCTCGCCCTTCATGCTTTCGGGTGGGGAGAAGCACCGCGTGGCGATCGCCAGCATTTTGGCCATGCGCCCGGGCTTTCTATTGTTGGACGAACCCACGGCGGGCCTCGACGCCCGAGGCCGGGCATTCGTCCATAACCTGATCGAGCAGATGGTGCGCGCAACCACCGGTGTCATCGTGGTTTCGCATGAGATCGAGGAGTTCGAGTCGCGCGTGCAAAAGCACCTCGTGCTGAAGGAGGGGCGTCTATGGGGATTGTAACTCCCTTCGGACAATACGTTCCCGGTACGAGCTTGGTGCATCATCTCGACACGCGCATGAAGCTGCTCTTGTTGCTGGCCTTCGTGGTGGCGCTCTTCCTCTCGGGTTGGTGGGGGATTTTAGTGCTCGGTGTGTCAGTGGCTGCACTGTATGTGGCTGCGGAAATACCGTTCAGGATGGCCTTCAGAGGCATGAAGCCGGTGCTGATCATCCTTACCTTTACCTTTTTGGCCAACGCGCTTACCTTCGCCGCGCTGCCCATCGATCAGGCACAGACGGTGGCTGTTTGGTTCTTCGAGGCCCCGGAGTCGGTGTCGCTTATCGGCGGCTTCGGTATCCGACCGCTCGGAATCATAAACGGCCTGTATTTCGCGTTGCGCATCGTTTTGCTGGTGTGCATAACCTCGCTGCTCACCTATACCACGTCGATTGTTTCGATCACCGACGCGCTGATAAAGCTGATGCGTCCGCTGGCTCGTCTGAAGGTGCCCGTGGAGGACGTGGCCACGATGTTTTCCATCGCTCTCCGGTTCATCCCCATCACCGCCGAAGAAGCAGAGCGGATCATGGTGGCGCAGAGCGCGCGCGGCGCATCGTTTAACCACGGTGGCCCGATCAAACGGGTCAAGGCCTGGTTTCCGGTGATGGTGCCGCTGTTCGTGAGCCTGTTCAGGCGTGCGGACGAAATCGCCGCCGCCATGGAGACACGCTGCTACATCGGCAAGGGCCGCACGCACGTGCGCGACGACAAACTGGACGAAGTCCATCTGGCCATCGGGCTAATCGGTGCGCTCGCCATCATTCTCGTGGGAATTTTGCTGTAATCGGTACCGGTACCGGTACTATGGTGGCATAAAGGTGAGTCTAAAGCCTGTTGTTCGCCGCTTGAAATCGGCAAGAAAACCTTTGAGAGGAGCTAGGTAATGCAAAACCCCATCATCAAACGTGCCCTGATATCGGTGACGGACAAAACCGGAGTGGTGGCGTTCGCCAAGGGTTTGGCGCAGGAGTTCGGGGTGGAGATCGTCTCCACCGGCGGCACCGCCAAAGCGTTGGAAGAAGCCGGCATCGCGGTGCGACCGATCGACGATTTGACCGNNGATGATGGACGGACGCGTTAAGACCTTGCATCCGCGGGTGCATGGCGGCCTGCTCGCCCGCCGCGACCTGGAGTCGCATATGGCCGCCGCCGAAGAGCACGGCATCGGTATGATCGACATGGTGGTGGTGAACCTCTACGCTTTCGAGGCCACGGTGGCCCGTGAGGGTGTGACCTTTGCTGAAGCGATCGAAAACATCGACATCGGC
>DOMT01000186.1:2696-8543 GCA_003509825.1 Coriobacteriia bacterium | reverse complement strand
TAATTCTTACTGTAGAGCTGGAAAATGGCACCGATTCCAACTGGTCTTGGCAGCGTTTGAGGGAATCCATGCTGTCAGTTGGCAAAACCTATTCGAACGGGTTGGATCTTATATCGACCAGTGAGCTTGGGGGTGAAAATCTGTCTCCCGTCAAAGCGAATTCGACAAAAACCGTGGAGTTGGTTTATTCCATAAAAAGTGTGAGTNNACCCCGGCGACTTGGGAAAAGATAGCCTCGCAAGAATATTATTTCGTTTACAGCCTCCATCCAGTGATCAACGAAATAAAATTGTTGCTCTCGTGAGTTGAACGGCACCTTTAAGGGCACGGCAAACTACTTGTTCACCAGGTATAGAAACTTTATTGCCAGACTATTTCATTATAATATTAATGATCATCCTCCGATACAAAACGGGTTGCGTATATGCAAGAGCGTAAAGTGTGAGATAATGCCCTGAGGGAACGTTGTAACAGAGCAGGGATGGTGAGGAGTGCTTATGTGGACGTGTCCTGAATGTGGACGGAAGTTCAAGAACGCGAACCGGGATCACTATTGCGGAAAGGCGCCGCAGACCATCGATGCATATATCGATGCGCAGCCGGAATCCGTGCGTCCGATTTTGCAAAAAATCAGGGAGACGATACAGCTGCCGCTCGACAAACCCATAAACTACGAGTTGATAGCAGACCTGACAAAACATAGAGTGGCGGTCGTTAGAGAAAATACAGTTTAATCAACTATTTCCCCCCTATGTCAACGTCCGCAGTTCCTCGAAGACCGATTTGCTTGTCGTAGGCGGGAAATAGTGTGAGCTGGCAGCAAAATGTTCGGTTTGGACCACAGCCCGCTTCAGGTGGGTGTCCATTCTTGCCTTGCAATGCCGGTATCCGGAGCGATCTCTCAAAGCCGGCTCAAGACAGTGCTCGCCGCATTTGCATTACGGCTCTATTGTAGACAGCGCCAACACAACACCTATGATAGACTGCACAGAGAGCCATCTTGCTGAATGGGGAGTAAGTCCTATCGAAAGGAACCACAGTGATTTGTGATAAATGTGGCCGCGAAATACCCGCAGATTCCAAGTTTTGTGTATTTTGTGGCAATAAACTTGCGGAGGCAACGACCGGTGTGGCCGGTGTTGCGGCTTCGGNNCGACGGGAGTGGGGGGTTCGGCGGAAACGGTTTTGGACGGAGTGATACCGCCCGTATCAGCCGAGACGGCAATCGAGACACCAGCCGCTGTAAGCGAGGATACTCCGGGTGAAGAGGTGCGGTCGGCCGCCGAGAGTGTAGTTGAAGATGTAAGCGATGCCACCTCGACGGATACGGCTGCCGGACAGGATGCTGCGGATTCCGCTCCGTCGGTGGATCCAACCGCCGCTCAGCCCTCGTCTTATGGGGATCAGCCCGTGCAAGCTCCTTACGGTGGTCAACAGCCCGTCCAACAAGCGCCCTTCGATCCCGCACAGCCTTATCCGGCACCCGGCGTTCCCGGTACGCCCGATCCCTATGGTGCACCGCCCCAGTCCCCTTACGGCGCTCCGAACCCCGCATATTACCAGCCGCAACCCGGTATGGGTGCCGTACCGGAGCCTCCGAAGAAGAAAAAGACCTGGATCATTTTACTGGTGGTGGGCATCGTTTTGATCTGCTGCATCGTTCCCTGTATTTTAGGAACGGTGTTTTACAACGACATTTCGAAGGCGCTCTTCGGTTATACGACGACCGTTACGACCCCGGGCTCCAAGTCGGGTTCCAGTCCCTCGGGCAACCCCGGTTCTTCAAACAGCTCGTCGTCGACCGTAGCGCCTTCCTACACACTGGTGGACAGCGACGGTATCAAGATTACCGTGGATGAGGCTTCCGGCTATTACGACACGGCGCTCGCATGGTATGAAGTAGCGGTTAAGGTGGAGAATAATACCGACAAGGAGCTGGATATTTACTTCGGCAACAACACGGCTGCCGACGGCTATGACTACCTTGAGGCTTATATATGGCCCGCCACAGATGATACGGCTACCACTTTTTCTGCAAATAAAACCCACTCCGGCGAGATGGTGTTTTTCGATATCGACGGAAAAGGGCTCAAAAACATCACAGGAAGTATCAAAATCTATGACTATAGAACCGACAAGTTGATCGGGGAATACAAGATAAACATCCCTTCGGTTTAATTGTTAAAGGGAGCGGTCAAGAGCCGCTCCCTACTTTTTGAGGTGGTCATGAAGGAATCAACGATACGCTTCCCGTCGCATGATGCCCGGACGCAGATCCATGCCTTGCTCTGGGAGATGGATTTACGGGAGGAATCCGAGCGGGAACCCGGACGGAAATCCGGGCAGGAGCCCGAGCAGGCGCCCGGGCACAACAACGCACTATCCGGTGGGCAGACCCATTCACAACCCGAAACACAGATAACGGACCTGCACCACCCCAAAGCGGTTGTGCAGATCATCCATGGTGCGGCCGAGCACATCGAGCGCTATCGCGATTTTGCAGAGTTTCTTACCGGGCAAGGATATGTGGTGTGCGGGGCCGATCATGTCGGGCACGGCAAAAGCATAGCCGCTCCCGGGCAATTGGGTCACATGCCGCTCAAGGGCGGGCGAGATGTGCTGGTGGAAGATGTGCGCACACTGCGATCTCTGATGACCGAGAAGTTTCCGGGGTCACCCTACATCATGTTCGGTCACTCGATGGGCAGTTTTATTCTCAGGGAGTATCTGCCCGAATATGGCGAGGGGCTGACGGCAGCTATAATTTCCGGGACAGGACAGCAGAGTCCGGCGCTATCTGCCGTAGGAGGGTTTGTGGCTCAGGTGATCGCCCGGGTGGCGGGGGCTGAAAAACGCAGCAAGTTGCTACACGGTCTCGGCTTGGGTGCTTACAGTAAGCGGATACCCGATGCGCGCACCGATCTCGATTGGCTGAGCACCGACCCCGCAACCGTGGATGCCTACATCGCCGACGCCCGGTGCGGCATGCCGTTCAGTGCGGGAGCCTACGTTACGCTTACCGAGCTCACGGGGCGCATGGTCAAGCCTGCGAGCTCCGCGCGCATTCCCAAAAACCTACCCGTATTATTTATCGCCGGTGAAGAGGATCCGGTGGGTGAAAGCGGCGCATGCGTGCGCAAAGCTGTGGAGCAGTTTCGGGCTGCCGGGATAAAGCGCGTTGATCTCAAGCTTTATGCAGGCAAACGCCACGAGGTGCTCAATGAGCGGGAGAAGGAAACGGTGTATCGCGATATCGCCGATTGGCTCGCCGGGCTGTAGGCTCACCGACACGCATTCTCTTAAAGCAACGACGACAAAAACATTGCGGCTACGGCGATGCACATTCCGGTTATGAGAAACGGGCTGGAAAACGCCATGGCATAAACACGCGGCTTTACGGCGGCCGCAACCGCGATCATGGGTTGCACAACCGGGTCGATCACCAGGGCAGGCAACGTGGGTTTCCCCGTCTTCAACTGCGTTTTAAAGCGCGAAAAGGCCGGAAAAAGTGCGATGAGGCCCAGCCCCAACATTATCAGCATCGCTCCGATGTAGAGGGTGTCGCTCACGTTAAAGTACATAAACACCACCGATATACCGTTATTCATGATGTGGAGGAGCATCGCCCATTTGAGTGAGAAACGCATAGCACAGTAAGCGAGCACCAGGCCTGCGAAAAAGGCGAAGATACCTTGCAGGAAAATCAGGTGATATAAGCCGAAGAGCAGCGAAGACACAACGATGGCGAAGTTTTTGCCGTAAGGCTGGAGCGCGCGCATGATAGCTCCGCGAAACATGATCTCCTCAACGATCGGGCCCAGTAACACGATGTAAAGTATGCCCGGAAGATTCATCATCGATTCGAAGATGTCGGCACTTTCGGGCAGCGTGGTTCCGGCCCGCGCCAACAGGTCGACGAAGAGCAGTTGGCCGAGCGTAAAAATCGACTGCACCGCAAACATCGCACCGATCATAACCAGCATCTCTTTAAGCTTCATCTTTTCATCGGTTCGGGTAAGGTCAGCGGTTAGATAGCGCTTTCCTCGAACCATGAAAAAGGCCAGCGCCCCCAAGATGATTCCGGCGATGCTGGCAAGCCCCAGCGGCATCTTTTGCAGCAACTCCTCTTCGGAGGGCAGGGGAGAGCGCGTGAGGGTGCCATCGAGGATCAGCGGCACGAAGGAAACCGCCACTTGCACGGCGATGTTGATGACATAAAAGAGGATCAAGGCAAGAGTTACCATCATCACCGTACGCCTGATCTTTTTCTTGTAGCTCTTTGCCGGCGCCGACTGCGAGATGGGGATCACGGGTTGGTGGTAAGGCTGCTGATAATAGCCCGGCGGGTACTGCGGGTGGAGTTGCGGTTGATACTGCGGCTGGGGCTGCGGCTGCGGCTGGTATTGCGGTTGATACTGCGGCTGTGTCGGATAAACAGGCTGCTGATAGGCGAATCGGTAACCCTGCTGATACGCAGGATGCTGATAGTCCGTGCGTGGTAGCAAAAGCTCGATAGGCTTCTGCGGTGCCGCACCGGGTTCCTCTGGGGCGGCAACAGGCTTCGACTGCTCTATCGGCACCTGCGTATGAATCTGCTCCATCGACACCGTCGACTGAATCGGATTTTGCGCTTCACTCATACCCAAATCTCCCTTTCGGCGAACCGCCTCGCCAACCATTGATAACGGTTGCCACTATAGCCCCTTGAGGTACTTATCCACACACCCGTTAACAGCTTGTTGTTATTTCTTTTCCTCCGACGGCGGTTCTGAAGATAGTTCCGAGGACAACTCCGGAGCCGTCTCATCTACGGGTGTCTGCGGAGTTTCGGCGCCCACCTCGGCCGTGCGCTTACGTGCGCGGGAGCGCTTCATCAACACCAACACCCCGATCAAGATCACCAAGATGCCACCGACTACGGCTGCTGTGAGCGCGATATTCATGTTGGGATCGGCCCCGGCTCCGCTGTCTTCGTTAAGGATTACCAGGGCGTCGTTTACCACCACGGTTTCGAGGGGAAAGAAGCTCTCGTTGTTGTATCTGATTCCACTTACGCCGTCTTCCACCCACCAGACCGCGCTATTTGCGGGAGAGACGGTCAGGTTCTCGGCGGTTCCGTTGGTGTACTCGGTTTTACCGCTGAGGGTGTCCCACACCACGACAACGCCGGGTTTGCTGATCTGCGGCTCGCCCGAAAACAGCGTCAAGGCGCCTTCGATGTTGTTTCCCGCCACACCATGTGCGCTTGATGCAGACACCTCCTCGGCGTAATGGGCAAAAATGAAACCGCCCGAGATGGTGATGGTCGAATTTATCCCGGCACCCGAAACCGCATAACCTTCGGCTGCGTAGACCGTGCCACCCGACAGGGTGAATTTGCCCATGCACATCACGGCACCCTCGCCCTTATCCGACCTGACGCTGCCGCCCTTGATGGTGACGTTACCGGTTGCGGTTATAGCCAGATTGTTACCCCTGATCTCGGCATTTTCGGATACCACCACGTCTCCGTTACCCTGATAGATGACGGAGCCCTCACCGGTGCCGATTATCGAGCAGCCCGCAAACTCAACGGTGCCGCCGCCGGCGAAAAACAACAAGGCGGTCTCAGCGGCCACCTCACCGGTATAGTCGGCTTGCCAGAGCAGCTTTTTTCCTGCAGGTATGAAGATTTTGAGATCCGCCGCCGCAGAGTCGTAGGCCGCACTTCCGGTATGTATCACCGTGACCGTGTCGGTGGTTGCCAATTCCGTCTCGATCGCCGTCTTTATCGCAGCCGTATCCGCCATGTCTTTGATATCCACCGTTCCCCCCGCAGCATAAGCCGCGGAACCGGTGCCAAGCATT
>DOMT01000186.1:0-2658 GCA_003509825.1 Coriobacteriia bacterium | reverse complement strand
CCGCCCGCCCCACACAGCGCCACGCAGCGATAAAACGATAAACGATAATGATACAGCATCTCGACTTCCAGCAAGCCCGGCAGCTAACGAAGCAGGGGTAACGGGGAGTGTAGGGGGTGCAAGGGGAATAGAGTGACGGCGGGGGAGCAGCGTGGCGGCGGGGGAGTAGCGGGAGAGTGTANNCCGCCGCACAACCGCCCACCCCGTCATCCCGGGTCTTTTCGTACGTCGTTCATACGGGCGAACGGGCAAAATCCGAGCAACAGAAAAAGAATAGTCGTATTACGTTAATAATCAGCCATTCATGCAGGTAAACGGCTCGTATTTGAGATGTATCGCCATCTTTTGCTCCCTATAATCAAAGACACGATGATGGGCGCATGTCTTTGACGGGCGTGCGAAAAAGGACAAACGAGTTCCCGATGGAGAAAATATCATNNCCGCCAATATCGAAATCATTCATATCAAGGAAGCCGCAGTTCCCCTTGCAGCGGGAGCGGCGAACAGTGATGTGTGGGCGCTGGTAAATCTGGTGTTCGTTTTGATGGGAGTGCTGTTGGCCTTTGTTACCCTGACTCTTGTGGTTCCCAAAAGGAAGCAGGCTGCAAGCCCGGACGGCGAGGGGCACTCCTTCGACGGCTCGCGTTTTTCACTTATCGGCTTNNGTCTTTTTTGTCACCCAGGATCTGACCGCCCTGCCGGTTGCCGTAAACGAGTGGACGCTCGTGCACGGCGTCATCATCGCTTTCGAGGTCGTTGCCGCTACGGCAACGCTCATTCTCTCAGGCAGGCAGGAAGATGCCCTCATCCCCACCGATCAGTAGGCGATGACCACACCTTCTTGATCCGCATACACCGAGCTTAAGCCACCGGTGGGTACGATCACGATTTCGGCGAAGTCGTAAAGCCCACGAATGCGCTCGGCCAACTCCTCGGCAAGGCTCGGATTATCGCAGTGGCTGATGACAAGATGTTCCCCCGTCGTTGCCCTGCCGCTGTGGGCTATGGTGTTTACCAGCTTGTTGATCGTTTGCTTGCGACTACGGGTTTGGCCGAACAGCTTGATCTGCCCTTGCCCGTCGGAGCCGAGCAGCGGCTTGATGTGCAAGAGCGAGGTCAGGGTACCCGCAACGCGGTTCAAACGACCGTTTTTAAGCAGATTGTCGATATTTTCCAACACGAAATAGGTTTTCATGCCGTGGATGAATTGCTCGATCCGTTGGAGAATGACCAGCTCGGAGAAGCGTGCATCGATCAGTTGACGTAATTTGATGGCCACGAGCGTTTCTCCCGCCGACGCGCTCAGTGAGTCGACGATGTGTATGCGCTTGCCGCAATCGGCGTCTGAAGAGGATGGGGGAGTTGCTTTTCCGGCACTTTCCCGATCCGCCTCCAACAGTTCGGCGGCGAGATGGGCATTTTCGTTCGTTGCGGAAAGTTTGCCCGAGATGGTGAGACAAAATGCAGCCCCGGTCTTTTTAAATGCCTCGTAAAAGCTATGGGGCGAGGGCGCGGCGGAGCCGATGCGCCCGTGCCACTTGGCCATCGCTTCTTTGAATTTGGGTAGGTTGAGTGCGGCATCGTCCTTATATTGCGTATCACCGAGATCCATGCCGAAGGGAACCGTGACAACACCCAGACGCTCTTTGAGCTCGTCGGTCATATCACAACAGCTGTCGGCAACAATCGGTATGAAAGTCATGGGCCTTGCCCTTCTGAAAATCGGTTGACAGGGGAAGAAATGTTTTAAATCCAAAGCGGTCACACACAGAGCGGTAAATCGATCACCTGCACTTTAACATAAATACAGGCAGACGAAACCTAGACGGTACCCAACCGGCACATTGCCGGAGCCTTGCCGCGCCACCGCCGGAGCCGTCTACACAGCTCTATGCCTCGCCGTCGTGGGTGTTCACTTAATCCTCGCTGAGCTCCAACCACTCGTCCTCCACGGCTCTCAGCTCGTGCTTCAGCGTCTTGTCCAACTCGCCCAGCCTGATGAGTTCGGCGTAGTCGGAGGGGTCGGTTTCGTGCATCTGCTCGGTGAGCGCCTCCAGCTTGTTTTGCAGCGTGGACATCTTGCGTTCAAGTGATGCCAGCAGCTTACGGTTTTTGAAGCGCCGCGCCGCGGCGGACTTCGCCGCACCCGGATCCTCCGCGGCGGTCGTCTTCTTCGGTGTTCCACCCATCCCCGTTTTCTGCGATTTTACCACTGCGCCTTTTTTCGCGCGGCCCGGCAACTCTCCTTCGCCCCCTGCTACGCGCCCCGCCACCCCCGGCGCTTTGAGATATTGGTCCACGCCACCCGGCATGTGATGCAGGCTTCCATCCAGCAGGGCATACTGATTATCGGTTACCCGTTCGGTGAGATAGCGGTCGTGGCTTACGAGCAAAAGCGTGCCCGGCCAGTTGTCCAGCAAATCCTCCATCACCGCCAGCATATCGGTATCCAAATCGTTGCCCGGTTCGTCGAGCAGCAACACATTNNCCTCCTGACAGCGCCCTCACCCGCGTTTGCAGCTGTGTGCGGTTAAAGCCGAGCCGCTCCAACAGACGCGCCGGACTCAGCTCCTTGCCGTCCACCCGGTAATACCCTTTGCACTGCTCAAGCACCGCATATACCGTATCGTCTTCATAGGGAGCAAGTTCGGTGAGCCG
>DOMT01000171.1 GCA_003509825.1 Coriobacteriia bacterium | reverse complement strand
GTCTTCTGCAGAAAGCTCGTTGTCACCCTTCACGCCACGCGTGATCTTCTTGGCGGTGATGGCGTTTTCGAAAAGATCACCATTGACATCCATGACGACCTTGGAAAACATCTGGATGAAACGGCGGTAGCTGTCCCAGGCGAAGCGGGGGTTTTCGGTCTGCTTGATCAGACCCTGGATCGANNCACGGTGTCCATCATGCCGGGCATCGAAAACGGTGCGCCGGAACGAACACTCACCAGCAGCGGATCTTGCGCATCGCCGATACGTTTGCCGATACGCTCCTCGAGATCGAGACGATATTTTTCGATCTCCTCCAAAGCTCCTGCGGGAAACTGATTGTCGTTGTGATAATAATCCATGCAGGTTTGGCACGAAATCGTGAAACCGGGAGGTACCGGTAGTCCGATCGATGCCATTTCCGCCAGATTTGCCCCCTTGCCACCGAGTGTAGCCTTCATGTCCTTGTTGCCTTCAGTTACATTGTTGCCCTGAAAGTCTTTTCCAAAGGCGAAAACGCGCTGAGTATCCGACACGGTCTTTCCTTTCAGCAGGCTGCATGCTTGCAGCGGTCACTCCTACTTTTACTTGTAACGCATGTATGACTCACACCCCACCCATCAAAACGAAGCGCGGCTTGCGGTACGTTTGAGGTACCGTCGGCACGATGAGATGTTGAACCCTATATGATATCGCATGAACGGCACTCGGACGGTGTCAAAACCGGACGATTTATCCACACGCTCAAGAACGCTTGTCGGACGGAAAGGCCAGCGAGTAGTAACGCAGTACCTCACGGGCGGTCTCCTCGATCGAGCGGCCGTCTGTATGCACGACGATGCAGCCCAAGCGACGCATCAGCTGGCGGGCGCTGTCCAGGTCTTGTTGCACCATGGACGGATCCGCGTAGGCACGGGCCACGCCTGCGGCATTACCCAGGCGATGCTTGCGGATATCCGAAAGCAGCCGGGCGTTGGAGGTCAGTCCGAATATCCGGCGCGGGTCGACGTCGAAGAGCTGCACCGGCGGATCGATCTCCATGGCGAGGGGAATGTTTGCAACGTTGTAACCGAAGGTGGCCAGGTAAATGGAAAGCGGTGTTTTGGAAGTTCGGGAGGCACCGATGAGAATGATGTCGGCATCACCGAGCTTCTCGGCGTTGCGCCCGTCGTCGTGTTCGACGGCGAAACTCATGGCCTCGACGCGATGGAAGTACTCCTCGCCGGTTTTTCTGAACAACCCGGGTTCACCCTTGGGCTCGATGCCGGTAACGGCTGCGATGGCATCGATGGCCGGACCGATGAGATCCACGGACCGCACGGGCTTATCCTTGAGATATTCTTCGAGCTGCGAGCGCAGTTTTGCATCGGCGATGGTATGAAACAGCGCGATCTCTCCCTCGCTTTGCGCCGTGATGGTGCCGAGATAGGCGATGACCTGGCTCAACTTGGAAACCTTAGGTAGCCGGTGGACGATCCCCGCATCCTGCGAGAACTGGCTCGCCGCAGCGGCGGCCATGGTAGCCCCGAGATCGCCGAGACTGTCCGAAACCACGTACATCACCGGCGGCTTTTCACTTTTTTGCTTTGGGTTTTTCTGCTCGTCGGTCATCCGATTCCTCACATCTTTACATAAAGCGAAACCATGAACACGCCATCGGCCGCCTCGATCTTCATCGAGCCGTCATAACGCTCGACCACCGCCTGCACCGAGGAGACGCCCACGCCCTTACCCTCGCGTTTGCGTGAGTAAAACGCGCCGTCCTTCTCGGAATAACTGCCGTCGAAGCTGTTGTCGATCGCCAGGGTCAAGCGATTTTTGATCACCTTGCAACTCATGCGTATGAAACGTTTGCCTTCCGGTACGTGCAAACAGGCCTCGATGGCGTTTTCGAAGAGGTTACCGACGATGATACTCATATCGTGGTCGGATATCCTACCGAGGTCCTCGGGCACCACCAATTTGAGGTCGGTATCGATCTTATTTTCGATCGCCTTATCGAGGTAATGCACGGCAACCGCATTGACGGCGAAGTTATCGCAAAGAAGTTTATCGGATATCTCGGGGATGGCACCGCTGATGGTCTCAACGTAGCCCAGCGCACCGTCGATATTGCCTTTTTTCAGATACCCCCTGATGGCACTGAGCTGATGGCGCAGATCATGACGCACCCTGCGCACCTCGTCCGTGGAATGGCTGAGGTTTTGGTAGAGGGTACGCTGCATGTCAAGGCTGCGGTTCATCGTGGTTACCTCCAGCTCCAACTGCCTACTGCGCTCGGCTTCGTCGAGCAGGCGTCTCATGTACCCCCAACCGATGATGGTCGTCCAGGCCATGAACGCCAAAACACCCACCTGAAAAAAGAGGTTTTCGGCCACCATCTTGCTAAAGAAGCCGTTGATGATATCCAGGGCCACGAAGAGAAACAAAACGCAGGCCGGAACGATATGCAATTGAGCCTGAACGTTGCGGAATGCAAGAAACTCGAAGAGGGTGTAAAACACGAAGGTGGCGGTGGCGAAGAGGATGACAGCGTGCACCGCAAACCGGGATTGCGCAAAGGAGACGAGTCCCGTGAGATGAAGTGACAAAAGCGTGAGGGTGAAAAGCCCCGAGATAACCTGAATCGCAACCAGCGGTCGCTTGTGTTTGGGATCCAAGGAGAGCTTCGCATACTGCAACAGCGGAACGGCGAACAACAAAATGCCGACCATCGATAAAGCGTACAGGAAGTTCGGCAGGGTAAGCAGGTATATGGCGAGTCCGTTGCCCTCCAGACCCGTCAGTCCGGCCAAAACGCAGACTATGCCGAGATAGATGATGGAATTGGCCTGAGCGATCCGTCGCATCACCAACAAGGTGAAAAAGATCAGCAGCACGCCCGCTGCGATCAAAACCCCACTGAAGATGAACATCAACGCATACTCCGAGGCCAGATACTCGAAAAGCACGGTGTTTTCGCCGATATACACCACGGGCAGGGTAAAACTATCCTGTGCCTCGGGGATCGTGTATTCAAAGCGGAAGGTCTTCGCGCCGTTGATATTGGGCAACGTTACCAACATAACATCCGTTGCAGGGGATTTTTGAAACGCGGGATAGGTGTTGGCTTCGCCCATGATGGAATAGGCCTCGTTGTCGTCGACGAACAAAACCAGCTTGGCGCCGCCGACCTCCACCAGCATACTGTCGTGTGTTTTGGTTTGATAGCTACCGGTTAAGATGATCCGCTCGCCCTCACGTACATCGTGGATGGTGGCGGGAAGCTCGACCTTCTCGGTCTTATCTCCCCGAACCATGGTCATTTCGGGGAGATGGCGAAGCTGGTTATCGCTGTAAACCACCTGGTAGCCCACAGCAATGGCCGCGCCGAACAGTAAAACCAGCAAGACGAGAAGAACGATCGCATACGCAACGCTCGCCGATAATCTGAATCCTTTGCTTTGCTCGGACATATACCGATCTATCACTCATCTCTGACGGAATTGAACAGATAATCATCATACATGCTCTTTATCTTGCGTCTGCTCTTTACCGCGATGTAGGCGATCTCACCGTTGTCCATGATGAAGTCTTCGTCTACGTCATCCACGTGGTCGAGGTTGACTATATAGGAGCGGTGCGAGCGCAAAAACCTCGGAGCGGGCAGGAGTTTTTCAAGCGAATCGATGGTCATGGTGGTCGCATAGGTCTGATCGAAGGTGTAAACCAACGATTTGCGGTTGCTGGACTCCACGAAAACGATGTCACCCAGCGGTATGAACACCGGCACGTTGTCGGTCACGATGGCAAGTGATGCCCCAGCAGCCTTATGNNACCGCAAGCTCCAAGGCATCCCTGACCTCTTCGAGGTTCACCGGCTTGAGCAGGTATTTGTAAGCGTTCAGGCGATAACCCTCCCGCGTAAAATCATCACTGGTGGTAGTAAACACGATTACCACCCGGGTATCGACATCGCGAATCCGCTCGGCGGTTTGCACCCCCGACAACTCGCCCATGAACACATCGAGAAATATC